>JALYQL010000159.1 GCA_030855855.1 Bacteroidota bacterium
GAGATTTCCTTTTGCCCGCCTTCGATACATTTTCGCTCAATCATTTTCATTTGGCTTCGCATCGCTTTATTTCTGAGCGAAAACATTCAGTCTGACAAACAGAGATTTCCTTTTGCCCGCCTTCGATACATTTTCGCTCAATCATTTTCATTTGGCTTCGCATCGCTTTATTTCTGAGCGAAAACATTCAGTCTGACAAACAGAGATTTCCTTTTGTCAGACTGAGTGTTTTTCGCTTGACAATCCCCTTGGACAATACAATGTTTCATAGCGAAAAATGTATCGAAGGCTGATAAAAGGCACAATGTTTTTTTGCCCACCTTCGATACATTTTCGTGTGATGATGCGCGCGTGCCACCACTGCAAGCGTATCCAGCTGCACATAACCTAAATAACGAATTGTTTTTAACGCACCTGCTTTTCCTTTGCCGAAGGATTTTCCAAATCCCTGGGCATGGAGCGCTATTGCAATTGCTTCTTCTTTTGAAAGGTTTTTCTTTTTCACGATGAATTATTCAATGCTAAGATATTAAGTTTATGCCATAGCGAACGGTATCGCCATTTCACTAACTTTAGATCAAATCTCTTTTCTGATGAAACGTTTCCTGCTTTCCCTGCTCTTCTCTATAGCGGCATTTCAGCTTTCTGCCGGTGCCGGCTTTTTCCATACGTTATTCGGAGACGGCGACAAGGAAATTGTCTGCTATTCACGCATTCACAGAAATTATTATTTCACCATTTTTGCCGCGGTGATCGGACTTGGAATAATTATTTACAGTCGCTACCGCCTTAAAAAGAAGTCTGCTGAAAAGCTGGAAATACAGAAAAGTATAATTGAAGATCAGAATAAAAACATTCTCGATAGCATCCGTTATGCATCGCGTATGCAGGAAGCGCTCAAGCCGGAAGAAACTTTGGTGAACGCTGTTTTGCCAGAGAGTTTTTTTTATCTCCGCCCGCGTGATATTGTGAGCGGCGATTTTTATTTTGTGGAAGAGTGCAAAAATAAAATCGTGCTTGCTGCAATTGATTGCACGGGGCATGGAGTACCGGGCGCATTTTTGACTTTCATCGGGCACAATGCTTTGCGTCATGCGCTGGAAACACTGGGTCCGGAAAATCCCTCAAAGCTTTTGGACCTGATGAATGCCGAAGTGAAAAAAACATTGGGACAACAGCGTTCGGGCAATGAGATGAATGATGGTATGGAAATCGGTCTTTGCATTTATGATCCGGCCACAAAAAAAGTTTCGTATGCAGGTGCTGGAATTCCGCTTTCTGTTTTCCGTTCCGGCAAATATGAAGAGATTAAAGCCGCGAAATGCACTGTTGGCGCTGTTCAATCGCATGTAACAGAAGTCCCGCCCACACATATCATTGAGTTTTCAGCTGGCGATTCTTTTTACATCGGCAGCGATGGAATGGTGGATCAGTTCGGTGGAAAAGAAGGAAAAAAATTCAGAAGAGAGCAGCTTCGTAATGTACTTACCGAAATGCAACCGCTGAAAATGGCAGATCAGAAAATCAGGCTTGAAACTACAATGTCGGATTGGATGAAAGGTTTTGAGCAGACTGATGATATGCTGTTGATAGGGGTTAGAGTTTGAAAAGTTTCGGGTTTCGAGTTTCGGGTTAAAAGGTTTCGGGTTTCTGGTTAAAGAGTTCCTGGTTAATGTAGAGTATTAAAAAGGCTTAGTTTTTTTGTTCGGTTCTGCAACCGATTTTAGGTTTTATTCCCGACTCAAAAAAATCCCGGCTTTCTGCAAGCACTTTATCCACTACGGTTTTGGGTAGTGTATCAGTTTCATTTTCTTTGTGTTTTGGTGCCTTAGTGGCAAAAAATACCACCAAGATGAAACTGCTACTCGGTTTTGAGCGATAAACGTTTTAACTTATCTTTAGGGTATGTTAAGAACGTTGGGAATTGCATTTTTCGTATTGTTTCTTTCGGGAAATATACATTTAGGCGCGCAATGTGTCGATAGTACACAGATTCAGTACGGGGCTTATTGCGATCCGCAGTGGATACCTGTTTGTGCTTGCAACGGAACCACCTACCGCAATGATTGTTTTGCCCGCAACGAGGGTGTGCAGACATGGAACTATGGAATTTGTGATGCTGTTGATTTTGATTTTAATCCGAATCCTCCTGTCGATTATATTACCGTTGATGCGATCCTGAAAACGCCCGGTTACATGCAGGTGCAATTGATTGATCGTTTCGGCAGAATTTTCTATTCTACGGCTTATCAGAATGTCACCGAACTTATTTTTCAGATCACTGTAAAAGGTTTTCCTCCGGGATTATATTACATCATGATCTGGTGCAACGAAGGATTTAAAGTGCGTAAGATGGTTGTTACCCAGGCCATGTAAAATTTACCTATGGAAGAAAAATACAATTACGTCACAAAGCTGGATATGAAGTTTGACCATCTCGAACGCATGGATGTAAATGAGATGGTAAGCTAATGTAAAGACAAATGGTTTAACCAGACGCTGACAAAAGTAAATGACAGCGTTGTGCGCATCGGAATTGTAGAGTGCGAATACCATTGGCACAAGCATGATAACGAGGATGAATTTTTCTTTGTGCTCGAAGGTCAACTGCTGATCGATCTTCAAGACCGCACCATCGAATTAAATCCGAATCAGGGCGTGACGATCACGAAAGGTGTAATGCATCGCCCGAGAGCGCCGAAAAAAACGGTGATGCTGATTGTGGAAACAGATTCGATCAGGCCGACGGGAGATTAATGCGGTTATTTGAATTTTATTTCATAACATAGTTTTTTAGCTTCTGCAAGGTTGCTGTCAAAATCTTTATTGAAGACTGCCTGGAAAACAACTGCTTTCTCACCTTTGAGGACTACTAATATATAGATAAGGCTTTTTTCATCCTTCATGGTTCCGGAAATTTCAGTTTCGTAAGCGCTATAGCCATTATATGTTGTAAGCGTATTTGTCGAGCGTTTTTCCTCCTGCATACCATACTGCATTAATTTCACCACAAGTATGTCCCGGATACTTTGAGCATTCATTGTCTGATCTTTTGGCAGTGACATAACAGTGATAAAAGGGGAGTCATTCTCCAGTTGACTTTTGCTGCCGCCGGGAGAATATATAAATAAGCCGCCAGTGGATTTTGAAAATCTGAATTTAGATTTACTATCATCTATGGTAAATGATGCACCTGCAAAAGGATTTACTGTCAATTCTTTGTCGTAATAGACGGTTTTGATCGCGGCCTGGATCTCTTTGCCCGTTTTATCATTTGCAGCAGGATAAATAAACATCAGCATTATCGAAAATGTGGAGTCGCCGAATATAAGACTGATTCCCTTCGCGGCTGGATCGCCCTGCAGAAAGATATATTTACCGGGAAATCCGTTTACTTTCAATTCTTTGTAATCAAAAACTTTTGCTCCTTGTTTTTCAAATGCCTGCCGATCGAAAGTTGCGGCGTTTGAATAGAAATTTCCTCCCACATTGTCCATTATCTGGCACGCGGTATATTCGTCTTTTTGTAATCCAACAAAAGCAGATGCGGGGTTAAACCCAGGAGGTGGAATAATAAAAAGCCTTGTTCCCGGAATATTAATGTGCCGGGCAGACTTTATGCTGCTAATATCATTTTTCTCAGATTCAGATTGCGGTTTTGGTTCGGGTTGTGACTGCCCGCAACCGGAGAGTACAGCACAAATGAGCAGTGCTGAGATAAATTTATTCATGTACAGAGTTTTATTGCTGGCTATTTTCGGTTGGTCAAAAGTAGCAGTAATAAGATTGGAAATAATATTACTAAAGCCAAATGGGATTAATACGCTGATTTGCCAATGAGTACTATGCTAATGAAACGTGAGGCCGATCCAGCCGACGGGGGATTAATGCGCGTATTCATGAATGTGCATTACGTTTTTTATGATTGTCAGATTACCACATCAGCAAATTACCGTATCGGGATCCAAATCTCTTCCTCAGAATCAGGATCTCCGTTTTTGTATTTTTCTCCCAGAACTTCAAAGTGTGGACGCGTGTCCAATTTGTAAATGGAAGACGGCAACCAGGTTCCGAAAATATATTGAAAGGTCTCCGTTGCTTTGCTTGAATTTCCTTTATACAGGAACACTGCATATAGTCCGGCAGGAATTATAAATGTCTGCATCCCTTCCGGAACGTTGTCAAAATCCGTCACTTCAATCGTGGCCCATTTTTCAAATTTCGCGGCCGGGTCGAATTTTTCAAAATAATCATTCTTGTAAACCTGGACCGAGTACAGATCAGTTCCGATATTATTTTGAATTTCTTTCCGGCATTGCATAAAGCTTTTCCACAGCTTTCCTGTTTTGTTATCGGCTAATGACATGATCACTCGTTTGCCGAGCAATTTTTTTTCTGTAAATGGTTCTATTCGTGGCTGCATCTGGCAAGATTTTTTGTCTTCACTAATATACGAAATCGCAGATTCATTTTTTATCCATTTAAATCAATTTGCGCTGTCCAGCCAGGCAATTAGCATATATCCACATTATCGTATCAGCACATTAACATATTTCCCCCCATTTATGGAATCCTTCCGCTTCCTGCATCTCTTAGCTGAATCTTCAAAAGGTAACCTATGCAATACGTCATTTCACTTCTTCGCCAGCCTGCATGGCTGAGCATCTTACAGCCGTTCAGAAATGCAATCGACTGGTTTAAAAGCGATGCACGTCACTACCAGATTTTGTTTCAATTAAGCTTTTTGCTCTATGGAATTTTCGCTCTTAACTGGGAAATTCCTTTGATGCGTTTCAATATTGTTATCCTCACCTGTCTGAGCATTCAATCCCTGTTTATTATATTAAAAACAAAAGACTGGACCGGTCTCAAAAGCGCACTCATCACCGCGTTCAGCTTATGCCTGATGCTTGCGGCCAACAGCACATGGACATTCATTCTTGCAGCGGTGCTCGGAATCTCCAGTAAATTTTTTATTAAAATAAACGGCAAGCACATTTTCAATCCCGCCAATTTCGGAATTATGATTACGCTGATGATTACCGGCGACGCGTGGATCTCCCCGGGGCAATGGGGCAGCAACGCGTTATTGTTAATGCTTGTAGGCTGCACCGGGCTTGTTGTGCTGCTCAAAGTAAAACGACTTGATACTGCATTTGCTTTTTTGATCGCATTTCTCGGCCTAAGTTTTATCCGAAACATTCTTTACCTCGGCTGGCCGCTTGATTTTTTCTGGCACCAGTTCAGCACCGGATCGCTTTTACTTTTCACATTCTTCATGATCACTGATCCGATGTCGACACCTTCATCACGCCCCGCGCGCATCATCTGGGCACTGCTTGTCGGCGCGCTCACCTGGTACATCTCCACAAAACTTTTCGTTCACACCGCACCATTATGGGCACTATTCGTATTAAGTCCGTTAATCCCTGTTTTCGATCGCATTTTCCGCGCAGAAAAATTTAAATGGCTGAAGTAGTGTCTCAGCTCAATCCACCTCACCACCAACCGCCCTTTAAATCACCAAATCACCAGATCACCAAATCACCCAGTCACCAGATCACCCAATCACTAAATCCTTCACCATGAAAAAGATCGTATTAACAATTACAGCCTTCTCTTGTGCCATCAACGGTTTCACTTTCTGTGGATTCTACGTGGCTAAAGCAGATACAAAGCTCTTTAATAAAACCTCGCAGGTAATTATTTGCCGCGACGGAGAAAAATCCACCATCACCATGTCGAGCGATTTTGAAGGTGACGTGAAAGATTTTGCAATGGTTGTTCCTGTGCCGGTTGTGCTCGCAGAAAAAGATATTCGTGTTGTGGACAGGTTATTGTTCGACAAGCTCGACGCTTATTCTTCTCCGCGACTGGTAGAATATTATGACCAGGATCCTTGCTATTCCATGCGGTATTATAATTACCCGATGTCAACGGCAGGTGCGGGCAGCTATGAAATGGATGACCAATCAGAAAAAAAAACAGATAGTGATACCTATCATGTTACCATCGAAGCAAAATATACGGTGGGTGAATATGATATTTTAATTCTGTCTGCAAAAGAATCAGGTGGATTGGAAATGTGGCTTACCGATAACGGCTACAAAATTCCGGAAGGCGCTAAAGAAGTGCTTGATCCTTACATCAAAAGCAATATGAAATTTTTTGTAGCAAAAGTAAATCTCGGAAACTACACGAATGCAGGAGCAGTTCCGCTTCGTCCGATCCAGGTTACTTTCAATTCACCAAAATTCATGTTGCCGATTCGTTTGGGCATGGCAAATTCCGACGGCGACCAGGATATGATCGTGTACGCGTTTTCTAAAACCGGAAGAATTGAAACCACAAATTATCGCACAGTTCAGGTTCCGACAGATATGAAAGTGCCGTTGTTCGTTGCCAATGAATTCGGACCATTCTACAAAGATCTTTACACCCGTGCATGGAAGCGTGAAGAAAAGAATGTGGTGTTTTTAGAATATGCATGGGAAGTAAGCCCGATGCAGAATGTATTTTGTGATCCGTGCGTGGGCGATCCTCCTATGGTGCAGGAGCTGAAAGAATCAGGTGTGACATGGCTGGAATCAAAAGGACAGGATTACCACACGGGCGGAAATGTGTATACAGGAAATGTTTATTTCACCCGTTTGCATGTTACTTACAGCCGCAGCACATTCCCGCAGGATCTAATGTTCCAGGAAACGCCAAACAAAAGTAACTGGCAGGCACGTTATGTTTTAACACATCCTGCATCGAGTGGATTCGATTGTGCCAAAGGACAAACGTATCTCCACGAATTAAGAAAAAGACGTTGGGATGAATTGTACACTTATCAATGGTTAACAGGCCGCGACATCAACACGCATCTCGATTACCCGATCGAATACAATCAATTTCTCAAAAAGAAAGATCACAAAGATGAAGATGCTGCTCCGAAT
Organism: Bacteroidota bacterium; assembly: GCA_030855855.1. GTDB lineage: Bacteria > Bacteroidota > Bacteroidia > Palsa-965 > Palsa-965. The sequence goes on from JALYQL010000159.1 coordinate 6,942, forward strand.
ACATTCACCACACCGGTAAACAATCCAAATGGAGGAGGAATGAGCGTGATTTTCCTTTCGATGGGAACGTTGCTTGCTATTTTCTTTGCGCTTTCGAGAACGAGGATGCAGAAGGCGGAGATGGCTTAGTATTCAAGATTCAATATTGAAAAGATCTCTGTAGCGATGCGGGGATCTTTTCTATTATAAAAATTTAGAATCGGGAATTTCAATATTAAGTATGCTTGCAACTTCCCTGAAAATATATTCTGAACAAGCATCCAATTTATTGCTGAATGTTTTATGGAAAGTTAGAATATTGTTTGAATCTCTGTAACCAATTGAATATTCTCCGGCATTAATTGACAAGCCATATCCCCAGGTTCGTTTGTCTTCCGTCCAGATTTGCCATTTTTCAATTAATCCTGATTGACTTAAGAGATAAGTTTTAATATCGTGAAGTGAAATTTCTAAATAGAAATCACCAAATTTTGATTCCATGCAAAGTGCAAGTGGTGATTTATTTGAAGTCTTAATATCTACCGGGATGTTGCAAATTTTTTCTACGCAAAAATCTTTTCTCATTATGCGCTATTAAACTAAAATTAAACTCCGCACAAGAAATATACATCAATGTAGAATGTCAATCAAAAAACGCCCCTCAGTTTCCCGAAGAGCGTTTCACATTTGTCACTCCACTTTCCAATTCAATTTCCGAATTTTGAATCGTTGAATTTCAAGTCTTCGGATTATTCGAATCTGCTTTCGAATCCATTTCACAAGTATCATCATCCCATCCGCAATTTCCCCAGCCTTTTTTGAACTTTTCTCTTTCTTCCGGGCTCATGTTCGCCATTTTATCTTCCCAGCGTTTTTTCCACATTCCGCCGCGGTGATGACCTTTCCATCCGCGATGTCCGCATCCGCAATGCCCACGTCCACCTTTACCACCAAACCCGCTGAAGAGAATTTTCCCGAGAACCAGCAAACCTAAAGCCTGCCAGTAAGTGATGATAGTAAGCCCGAAGATCACCGGCATGAGCCGGTTCCAGAGCAGCATTGTCACATAGCTGAATCCAAAGATGGCCAGTGTGATGACTGCGGCAATGCATATGCCTTTTAGTATGAATTTCATTGTAGTTAGTTTTAAAAGTTAAATAAGTTTCGAGTTTCGGGTTGTGGAGTTTCGGTTTTTTAACCCGAAACTTTTTAACCTGAACCTTTTTTCAACTGTTCATGTCATCATATATTTCACGCAGCCGTTCCCGTAAAAAAAGAACTGCGTATCGTTTCCTGGAAAGAAGTGTATTAACGCTTACTCCTGATTCTTCGGCCAGCTCCTTGAAGGGACGATCTTCAATTTCAGTTTGAATAAACACCCAGCTTTGTTCTTCAGGCAGCTCGTCGAGAGCCAGCATCAATTCACTCATGATCACGCGGCGTGCGTATTGCGCTTCGGGTCCTGCTGTCGCGTCCGGCAACAAGTCATTCAGTCCCAATCCTTCATCGCCATCATCGTTCACCCTTTCATAACGCGCCTCGAGCGATTCAGTGCGGCGTTTTCTGAAAAGATCAGCGATTTTGTTGCGTGCCACCCGGTACATCCACCCCGACACGCGCTCGATCACATTGTCCACCCGCATGTTTTCGGTCAGCTCTATAAAAACATCCTGCAGGATATCTTCAGCATCCTCCGTTTCCGGAACACGTTTGCGAATGAACTCGAACAACCGTCGTCTCTCTTTATTGACTGTTTCTTCAAGAAACCGGTTCTGTTCTGCGGCCATTAGTGTCTGAGTGTGTACCACGTCCTTCATGTTTATAGTGTAGGGTCGTGGTGAAGTGGAAGAATATTTTAATAAAGGTCAACTTTTTTCAGGAAAGAGGGGCTTTTGCAGTTAAACGGGGGTTCAAGGGGCTACGAAAAACGAAACGAGGGCGAAAAAGAACGAAAACGAAAGAGGGTACGAAAAACGAAACGAGGGCGAAAAAGAACGAAAAGCGAAAGAGGGTACGAAAAAACATCCAACTGGAAAAACTTTCGTAAACTTTCGCTTTTCGTACTTTTTCGTATTTAATTTTGTTTTTCGTATCCCCGTTCTCCCCTCGAAAAAAAATATTTGTACAAGAATTTGGTTTTTAATACCGATTGTTTAATATTTGCCGCCTTGTTTTTTTTCTTGTAATTAATATCTATATATATGAAAGCTACTTTAGAACGTAAAGATTTATTGTACCCTGAATTGAGTTACAGGATCGTTGGTTGTGCATTTGATGTGTTTAAGGAAATCGGACCTGGCCATCTTGAAAAAACTTATCAAAGAGCACTCGCGCTTTCCTTCAGGCAAGCCGGTATATCATTCACTGAACAGGTAAGGTATGACGTTAAATTTCATAATGAAAAAGCGGGCTATGGCTTTTGTGATTTCCTGGTGGAGGATAAAATTATTGTTGAATTAAAAAGAGGCAAATCTTTCGTCAACAAAGAGGTTGACCAGGTTATTGATTATCTGAAAAAGAGTAACCTGCAGCTTGGATTGATAATCAGATTTACTCATGAAGGGGCAAGGTGCAAACGACTAATCAACCTTCCGCCTATAGATGTAAAATAGTGCTGCGGGGTACGAAAAACGAAACGAGGGCGAAAAAGAACGAAAACGAAAGAGGGTACGAAAAACGAAACGAGGGCGAAAAAGAACGAAAGAGGGTAAGAAAAACGAAACGAGGGCGAAAAAGAACGAAAACGAAACGAGCAAAATATTTTTTCGCACTTTTTCATATTTAATTTCGTTTTTCGTACCCACTGCCTACGGCAATTTCGCCATCAGCACAAACAACTTTTCAAACTTATCTCTCAATTCTACTTCACTCCAAAGCGTGTTATTCCCGATCATCGCGAAACAAAGCAATTTTCCGCTTTTTGTTTTCACATAGCCTGCATAAGATTTCACTCTCGACATTGTGCCGCTTTTCGCATGTAAATTTCCTTCTGCTTCCGATTCTGTTGCTAATTTCCTTATTGTTCCCGATTCTCCGGCAACAGGAAGTGATCGGTAAAAAGAAGGAAACACCGCTGAATCTTTCGCAAACACCCGGAGCATTTCCACGAGCTGGTGAGTTGTAATTGTATTCAATCGCGATAAACCGCAGCCGTCTACCATACAAAGTGCGCGCAGGTCGAGTCCTTTGTTTCTCCAGTAATTGTAGATGATGCTCACTGAGCCGGTGGTAGAGCCATACCCGTTTTGTTTCCACGAAATACCGCGTAAAATACTCTCCGCATAAAAATTTTGTGAAACCTGGTTTGTGCGATACACCAGTTCCGAAAGCGATGGCGAAGAATTCGAAGTGATTACTTTCTTTCCTTCTTTCGCGCTTGATTTCAGGTAATTTAATTTCATCAGTCGCAACGTCGTGGCAGAATCACGGATGGGAATGCCGTATTCTTTCAATTGCGATTTCAGGCTTTGCGCGCAGAATAATGCCGGATCAGGAATGGCGCCGTGCTCTTCGAGGGAAGACGAAACTTCACCTATGGCAGTGCGTTCAAACTGAAACGGCGCACCCATCACATACGCGTACGATTTTCCGATGCCTGCATTGTGAATGACTTGATTATACAATTTCATTCCGGGAATTTGTGGCGATGTGCGCAGCACAGTTCCGTTTCCCGAAGCAGTGATGAGCAGATCGTAAAGATTTTCGCGGATGTTTAATCCTGAAGGACCATTTCCATAATCGCTTTGCATATCGGTCCATGTCCAGCCGCCGGGAACAGGATCACGATCATACGATTCAGCGTCACCGATAATGCTGCCTGCAATACTGTCGATGCCGAGTCGTTTGATTGCCTGTGCCCAACCGTTCACCACCGCATCCACACTGCTTCCGTAAGAGGGAGCGCCCAACGCAGGATCGCCGCCGCCGTGGATGTAAATATTTCCATTCAGCACGCGCCCTTCAATTGTGCCGTCGTATTGCAATAAAGTAGTGAAACGAAATCCGGGCCCAAGTAGTGAAAGCGCAGTTCCTGTTGTAACGATCTTCATCACCGAAGCCGGATTCATTCCGTGATCGTTATTTATTTTCACGATGGCGTTTCCGCTGTCCACATCTGTAAGATAAAAGCTCCATGATCCGCCAAAAAGCTGCGGAGCGTTGTTGATGGAATCGACGTAATTGAGCAGCAATCCCATTGCAGAAGTATCCAATTCTGCGATTTCAATTTTTTGGGCAGCGGAATCTTTTGCAGCGAGCTTTTTTTTATTTTTTTCGAGGACAGGCGCGCCGTTGGTCATGAATGCCCAGGTGGTACCGAGCAGGGCTAAGGGTAGCAGGATGAGTGCTACGATTTGTTTTATGGTTAGGGTTTTGTTGAGGAGGTGTTTCACTGGGGGGAAAGGTA
>JALYQL010000158.1 GCA_030855855.1 Bacteroidota bacterium
ATGTATCGAAGGCTGATAAAAAAGGAATCTCTTTCTCTTTTGTCAGACTGAGTGTTTTCGCTCAGAAAAAAAGCGATGCGAAGCCACCTGAAAATGATTGAGCGAAAATGTATCGAAGGCTGATAAACAGCAGTGCTTATTTAAACCATCCTGCATACATCACATAATTATTCGCGATGCGTTCGATCTCTCCTTGTGATAATTCTGGTGAGATCGACTTGATTTTTTTTGCGGGAATTCCGGCGTAAACTGAATTCGGCTCTACCTGCATTCCTTCGGTGACCAGCGCGCCGGCGCCAATGATCGTGTTGGAGCCGATCACTGCATTGTCCATCACGATGGCGCCCATTCCGATCAGTACATTGTCGTGGATGATGCAGCCGTGTACAATGGCGTTGTGCCCGATAGAAACATTATTGCCGATAGAAACAATTGTTTTGTTATACGTGCAATGCACAATTGCGCCGTCCTGCACATTTACTTTATTTCCCATGCGTATGCTGTTCACGTCGCCGCGGACAACGGCATTAAACCAGAAAGAACATTGATCGCCACAGATCACATCGCCCACGATCGTTGCGTTCTCTGCGAGATAACAATCGTTGCCGAAATCAGGCGTGTTGCCGTTTACTTCTTTGATGAGCGCCATGGGAATTCAAAATTTAAAATTCAATATTCAAAATTAGTTTTTTGTTTGACCAGAACATTTTAAATTATACTAAAATCTAAAATCTCACTTCGGCATAGAATCTCCATTAGGTTTGCAGCAGCCGGGCAATGATCGCTGTTCACGGTTATTTGCTTTTACATCGTCAGCGTCGTAACCAATTCCGGAGATCACTTTGCGGATTTTATCCGGGGAAGTTTTTTTCGGGTTGTATTCAACAGTTAGGATTTTTGTGTCAATATCGAGCTCCGCTTTTTTTACGCCACTCATTTTTCCAACTGCCGATTCAAGCGATTTTTTGCACATTTCACATTCGCCGCTCGTTTTTATTTTAATCACAGCGTTTTTTGACGTGCCCGAGGATGTTGAAGTTTGTGCATTCAGGTTCGCGAATGAAAAAAATGCGAGCATAAAAGTGAAGAGAGAAATGTTTCTGAGGATTTTCATGGTTGTTTGTATTGGATGAAGATAGTTTGATTATTTAAATTTTAAAACGGAGCCCGGTATAAATCACACGGCCATCTGTCGGTGCGTAGACCTGCGAAGCATCAAAATGCGGACCGAAAGGGTCGTCATAACCGAGAATAGGAGAATGTTGCATGAAATTCAGAATATTTTCAACTCCGGCATACAGATCAAGTCGACGGAATTTCCTTGTCATGTGCGCACCGAGTAGAAAATAAGAATTTGTATTTCGTTCTGCTTCATGTGCGCTGGCAGGCATCCGGACCGGACCGATCCATTTGGTGGTGTAGTCAAAAGTCCATTTTTCATAAGCAGTTGCATAGGCAAGATTTATAAATCCACGGTGCTGTGGTGTCAATGGTTTCTGCTTGAGAGAGCCGGAATAGGTGGTTCGCACTTCGTAAAATTTGTAAGCAAGGCGAACTGCAAATCGTTTTAACGGCTCAATGACAAGGTCTGCCTGGAAGCTGTTGGCGTATGAAAGACCATCGAGATTGTAAAATTTCAGCTGGCCAGGCGTTTCCATGTCGAGTATGACCTGGTTCACAAATTCTGTTCTGAAAAAGTCGATGATGAATGTCGCGTCATTTTTCATGAACTTAAATTGTTGCTGGATACTTCCGCCATAGTTCCATGCAATTTCAGCTTTCAGCTTTTCCCGAATGATCAATTGTCGCGAGCTTGCAAAAACGCCTGAATTTTCGGTAAAAATATTTGCAGTACGGAAACCTTTTCCTGCAGAAATACGCAACGCTGTTTTTGACGTAATGTCATATTTCATGTGCAGGCGTGGGGTGAATTGAAACCCCGCGATAGAATGCAGATCTGCGCGCGCACCGGCAACGACAGTAAACTTCGGCGTTAAATGGCCGGTGTATTCCGCGAAAATTCCGGGAACGGTTTCTGTCCGGCTGAACGCGGAATCATTGAATTTTTCATCGTACTGATCAAACAAAAAGCTGAAACCGGTTTTGTACACATGATTCGTATTCCCGATTATATCCTGGAAGATCGCATTTAAATAAATGCTTTTCTGTTCAGCTTTGTAGGTTTTTAATCCGAAGAACATGTCTTCATCATGCAAACGTGCGGAGAACATGGTGCCAATGCTTCTCGCGGGCGATTTGAATAAAAATCCTGTTTTATTAAATACTTCAGCCTGCTTGTTTAAAATTCCTACGCCATAAAAACGTGTATCGCCGAAATCTCGCGCTTTGTTAAAGCTTCCTTGCCCGCCGCGACGATCATCATACACAAATCTTCCGCCGAATTCGCCTTCTGTATTTTTCCCGAACCAGTTCCAGCGATTCAGCGCATTGTATTGCGTGTACAGCGGCATATCAAGAAATCCGTCGCGGTTATTATCAGTACGCAGCTGCAACGTGCTTGCATGCGTAAGTAAAGTCGTTCCCCAGTTCGGGTTGATTTTTTTATTCAGGTGAACATTTGCTTCCGCTCTTCCGAAATTATTTCCATACAGATTTACGAAAAATTTATCCGCGCCTTCTTCCGGCTTTAAAAGATCAATGTTCAATTGCCCGGCGATAGATTCGTAACCATTCACAACCGATCCTGTTCCTTTGGTAATAAGAATTCCTTTGATCCACGTGCCGGGAACATAAGAAAGTCCGAAAGAAGAAGAAAGTCCGCGTATCATCGGAAGATTTTCAAAAAGAATCTGGGAATAAACGCCATCGAGCCCGAGCAGCTGAATTTTTTTAGCGCCTGAAACTGCATCAGTAACTGCAGCATCGACGGTAGGATTTGTTTCAAAGCTTTCGGACAAATTGCAGCATGCAGCTTTTCGCAATCCTGCCTGTGTGATATTTTCTACCATGATCGGCGAGATGAACGAAAATTCAGAGGCATTCCTTCTTTCAACGATCGTCACTTCATCGAGCGAGGCGCCTTCCTGCAAATCAACTTTTATCTGCGCAGGATTTTTGCCGGTGAAAACAATTCCTTTGCTTTTAAATCCGGTGCAGCGGATGATGAGCGTTGCCGGAAATGAATCGGGCCACGATAGCATAAAATTGCCGAGTGAATCGGTGGCAGTGCCTTTGCTGGTGTTTTCCCACAGCACAATTGCACCGGGAATTTTTTCTTTGCCGCCTTTTGTGGTGACAATCCCTGCGAGGTGATCCATCGCGGATAAATGCGACGTCGTAAAGAGCAGGAGTATAAAAAGCTTGAATAAAATTTTATTTTTCATTGGAAGATTACCTAAATAGTCAATACGAATGTTTTCAGCTCACAAGAATGAAAGCTGTCGTAATAAACAGGAGTAATCAAACGCGAAAAACGCAGAGCAGCGGAAGTGCAGGAGATCCAGAAACGAGGTCAGGCGGATCTGCGATGAAAAATTTTTGCGAATTAAGATGAAGATCAGCAGGTGTAAATGCTAAAAATGCCGGGAAAGAAATAAAAGCGGGCGCAGCAAATGATTTAATTACCTGCTGGTTCTGGCTGACGAAATGCTGCTGCTGGAATGAAATATTATTGACCGCACAACATTGGTCTTCAAAACTTGCTTTTCCTTCTTCATGTAAGCAGCAGTCTTTCGCTTCGTTCGTCGTAATCTGTGTATAGCCGGATTTCAGACAAACCATCTTGCCGATGATGAGTCCGGAACCGCTCACGAGAAGAAGAAGTGAGAGTAAAAGTGAAGTGCTGATGCGAACGGCTTTGTTCATTGGTGTAAAATTACCGAAAACGAAGGAGGAAAGCAAACGGGATTGGCGATCAAAATGCCCTCTTAACCGGAAATTTCTTAGAGAGGGATTTTAGATCAGCTGATTTTAGATTTTAGATTATCTGCGAAATAATCCAAAATCTAAAATCACCCACTCTAAAATTAACAGGTAATAACTATTCAACGATCAACCGTTGCACACTGCGATTTTCACCGGAACGCAATTCAACAAAATAGATTCCGGGTGTTGTACTGCTCATGTCAATTTTCCAGCCTGTTCCATTTTGCGTTGCGTTAACAGGTAATTCCTGACCGAGTATATCCGTAACGACAATTGTTTCGTTTCCTGATTGCGGCTGTATTGTTAGCACGTTGAAAATTCCTGAACCTGGATTCGGGGAAAGTGAAAAGGTGAATGACGATTCTTCCCTGATCGATGTTACATAGGGATAATCTGCATGCACATAACCATATCCCCAATGTCCGCTTTGTGTACATCCTGCAACGGTAAAGCGCAACTTAACATTCATTCCGATATAGGCTGAAAGAGCAGCAGAATCAGTGACCCATGGAAGATACCTCACATCCGGATTTGAAGAATAAGGAATTAAAGTGGAATCTGCGCTTGCTGTATAATGACTTGCAATGGTATCTCCGTTGCTCGCCACCAGGGAATAGCGAAAGTAAGGGCTGTCATCAGCAGGGTGTCCGCCATCCCATAAAACAGCAGCGTAACTGATTTTTATATAAGGCGTGCCAGCATCAACCATAAATGTCTGTTCAATAATTTCACCCTGGTAGTTCGGAGTTATTCCGCCCAGACGCACTGTGTAATTGCCCATTCCAGCAGGCACCAGGAGGAAATTTCCATAAGGATCAGGTCCGTAGTTGTTAGTGACAATGGTATGCCTTGCACTACTCGTCACTACATCATCTACAATTGTGCTGAAAAATCCAGCCTGAACGTTTTGCAACGGTCCCAGTGAGGAAAGATTGTTATCGCCAATGTAGCCAGTCCAGCCGGTGAAATCACCGGTTTCAAATCCGGGATTAGCCATGGTTTGAATAGCTACAGGATTTGGATTCCTTTGTGCAGGCTGAATAGTTCCTTTTGTATTGTAATACTCAATAAGCGCCGCTAGTTCAGCAGGGCTTTTTCCTTCAGCTATTGCAGCTGCGATCTTTTCATTGGATAATGGCGCCTGAGCGGAGGCTGTTGTGCATACTGCGATCAGGAAAGCAAATAATAAATTTTTCATTTGAAATGTTTGGAGGTTATTTGTGAGAAAAAGAAAAATACGAAATGATTTGATATTACGCGTGTGTCGGCAGATAATCAATAGTATATTTTTATACTTGATGAATAGGAAGTGTAAGAGGACAGTGGTGATGCGGGCAACTTTTCAGAAATTATCTCCCATTCCTTTTCGTGTTGGTTCCTCAGGATAAGGAGGCGCAGGAGGATAGTTCTGCTGATAAGGTTGTTGATAGTACTGCTGATAATTAAGAACGGCATGCGGCTTCTTTTTAATTTCTTCTTTATGAAATTTCATGTTCAGGAATGTTATGAGCGTTAATGTTGCCATTGAAAAGATCCATGCAAAAACGCCGAAGGAAATTGAAACAGGTCCTGATGAGCTATGCGGAGAAATTGGCAAGTCAGAAAGCAGGAGCGCGCAGAGGGAAAGTGCAAATGCGATGAATGATAAAACGAAAGAAACTATAGCCGCCGGCTTTTTCCTGGAAAGTGCGAATATGAAAAGGGCGATAACAAAAGGCAGATTTGCAAGCCAGTCTAAAAAGCCAAAAACATTTACAACGATCATTGCCCAGCCAAGCACAAGACAGAGATAGCCCTCGACATCCGTTGCACCGAGATATGCATCTAAGGGAAGAGTAACCAGGTATATTACGATGACAAACAGGAGCAAAGCAGTCCTCAGCGTTTTGGTAATCACAACGGATTCCCGTTCAGGCTGGACGTAGGGTTGATTATAGGGATTCATTTTATGTCACAGGCGGATAATCAATCGTATAATGCAGTCCGCGGCTTTCTTTCCGCTCTCTCGCTTGTTTAATGATTATGTAAGCGACATTGATAATATTCCGCAATTCACAAACCTGCTGTGAAAGTGTGATCTTCTTATACAGCGCTTCATTCTCTTTCCAGAGGATTTCCAGCCGGTCGTGCGCGCGCTGCAAACGAAGATCGGAACGCACAATGCCGACGTAGCTGCTCATGATGGATTGCACTTCCTTCAGGCTTTGTGTGATCAAAACCATTTCTTCGGGCGCGTCGGTGCCTTCGATGTTCCATGCGGGAATGTTTTTTTGAAAACCGATGGAAGAAAATTTCGCGATCGCATCGGCGGAAGCTTCGTGCGAATAAACTACTGCTTCAAGAAGCGAATTTGATGCAAGACGATTGGCGCCATGCAAACCCGTGCAGGAACATTCGCCTACTGCGTAAAGATTTGTAATGCTGCTGCGGCCTTTTTTATCGACTTTGATTCCGCCGCATAAATAATGCGCGGCGGGAACAACAGGAATAAAATCTTTGGTGAGATCGATTCCGATCGCCAGGCATTTCTGATAAATGTTTGGAAAATGATTTTTCAGATCTTCTGCATCGAGATGTGTGCAGTCGAGGTACACAAAATCATCGCCGGAAATTTTCATCTCGTTGTCGATGGCCCTTGCAACGATATCGCGTGGTGCTAAAGATTTGCGAACGTCGTATTTTTCCATGAATTCTTTTCCGTCGCGCGTGCGCAGAATTCCGCCATGTCCGCGCATGGCTTCGGTGATGAGAAAAGAAGGTTTGGCGCCGGGATTGTAAAGCGAAGTGGGATGAAATTGCATGAATTCCATATTCTCCACTTTTCCTTTTGCGCGGTACACCATTGCAATTCCGTCGCCGGTGGCAATGGTTGGATTTGTAGTGGTGGAATACACATGACCTGCGCCGCCGGTTGCGATGAGCGTGGTGCGCGACAAAACAGTTTCCACTTTGCCGGAAAAATTATCCATGACGTACGCGCCGTAACAAGTGATATCGGGAGTGCGGGAATTAACATCGATGCCGAGATGATGCTGCGTGATAATTTCAACTGCAAAATGGTGCGCGAGAATTTCAATGTTTGGATGTGTATGCACTTGCTCGAGCAATGCGCGTTCGATCTCGAAGCCTGTTATGTCTTTGTGATGAAGAATGCGGTGCTCGGAATGACCACCTTCGCGCGCGAGCTCATATTCGCCGCCGGGAGTTTTATCGAAATTTGCACCCCATTCTGCGAGTTCAGTCACCCGTTTTGTGGATTCGCGGATGACCATTTCAACAACAGAAGGATCGCATAATCCATCGCCGCAGATTAATGTGTCTTCAATGTGTTTGTTGAATGAATCGGGCGCGTACATAACGGCTGCGATGCCGCCCTGCGCATATTTTGTGTTGGATTCGTCTTCGCTGGCTTTGGTAATCATCAGCACTTTTCCATGCGAAGCTACTTTGAGCGCGTAGGTGAGTCCGGCAATTCCGGAACCGATGATGAGGAAGTCTGTTTGCAAAGGGTACGAATTACGAATTTCTACGAAAATACGAATAACTGACTTAATCGAAATTCAGCGGATAACTTTTCGTCATGCTGCGCGACTTTCAAATGCGTAGATGAGTCCTGCTATTCCGGAACCGATGATGAGGACGTTTTTTGTTACTTCTTTGCCTTTTTCTTCCTCAGCATTTCCGAATACTCCTTCGCTTTTTGTAATAAATGAGAGGGGTCATAACTTTCGGAATTTGTTTCGTCTCTGATTTCTCCTTGTGAACTTTGAAATTCTCCTTTTTCAAAATAATACATACCAGAAATCATTTTCTCCGTTTGTGAATGGTCTATATTACCGAGACTATCGGTCAGAAATCTTTCGGTTTCTTTTTCTACGTAAATTAATTTTCCGTTTTTGTATATAAAATCTTCAGTTTTGATTCCATTGGATAAGCCAATCCATGATTTGATGCGAACTAATTTTCCGTTTTTGTAATAGCCTGTCAGACTTGCGCCGGCATCCGTTGTGTGCCCGGTGAATTCTTCGTTTTCAAGAATAACTGTTTCCAGCGTAGTGTCGTTTCGGATGTGATAAACTAAAAGAACTGTCGAACTGTGATCAGGAGGAAGGAAAGATTGGGTTTGCGCAATTATTTGCTTTGAAAAAAACAGAAGCAGAAGCAGCCAGAAATTGCGAACGATATTCATACAATTAAAGATATGCTATTTTTTTGCGTGAGGGATAGCAGCATAGCTACCATGTAGCGCGTATAGCCCGACCGGTTTTGTCTGCTGATTGTCACACAAATTTAGTGCATGACAAACAACCTGACAAAGCCGGACACGCCCAAATTGTTAAAATTCAAAACCGACCAAATGCATAAAACGCCGGACGAAAAGTGTGGAATTTAACAATAGAAAACGGCAATTGGGGAAAGGTGTTACGCTCTGTTAAATAAGCATGACAGAACGCCGGAAATGCATCTGCGGAGTGAGATTTGACGTTTATATACCGCAGCGATGAAACAGCTGAAAAAACGAAAGAAAAGAAAAATGAAAGCAGTTAAATTCCTTAACACAGAAAAGAAAAACTTCGCAGCGACGTTGCGAAAGAAAGTGAATGCATACTTCAAGGAGAAAAATATCTCTACGAAAGGGGAAGGACGATTGATTGGAAAGTCGATAGCGATGCTTGGGCTTTATTTTGTTCCTTTTATTGCGATGCTTGTTTTTCCGATGAGCGCGTGGCTGATGATTATTCTCGCAGTGGTGATGGGAATTGGAATGGCGGGCGTGGGAATGTCGGTGATGCATGATGCGGCGCACGGATCTTTTTCTGGTAAAGGATGGCTGAATAAAATGTTCGGCACGACGATGTATGCGATTGGCGGAAATGTGTTTAACTGGAAAATGCAGCATAACCTGAACCACCATACGTTTACAAATATTGATGGGTATGATGAAGACATCCGCTCGCGCGTGGTGCTGCGCCTGTCGCATGAAGCGCCTTTGAAAAAGTATCACCGCTTTCAGTATATGTATGTTTTCTTTTTATACAGCCTGATGACATTGTCGAAGCTTGTTGGTGATTTTTTCCAGCTGCGCGAATACAATAAATCGGGACTGACGAAAGAGCAGAATGCAAAACCGAAACGTGAATATGTAAAGCTGATTGTTTCTAAATTCCTTTACCTGGCGATTGCGATTGGCTTGCCTTTGCTGGTGACACCTTTTGCATGGTGGGTTGTATTGCTGGGATTTCTTGCAATGCATTTGACAGCAGGATTGATCATGAGTGTGATTTTCCAGCTGGCGCACGTAGTGGAAGGTGCAGATCAGCCGGTGCCGGATGCGAATGGCGCAGTGGAAACAGAATGGGCGATTCATGAGTTGATGACGACAGCGAATTTTTCGAGAAAGAACCGTGTGCTGGGATGGTATATTGGTGGATTGAATTTTCAGATAGAGCACCATTTGTTCCCGCATATTTCGCACGTGCATTACCGTAAAATTTCGCCAATAGTGGAAGAGACAGCAAAGGAATTCGGATTGCCTTATAACCAGAAGAAAACTTTTTTCCACGCGCTTGCATCGCATGTGCGGATTTTGAAAGCGCTGGGAAGGAAGAGGGTTTTGGTTCCGATACGGGTTAAAGGTTAATTTGTAGATTCGAAATGCGAAGATTCGAGATTCGATTATCGGTTTGCAATTGAAAAATAAAATTGGAGCGTTCCGTCCAGGTCAAACCGGGACGGAACGCTTTTTTGTTGTGTCGAGATGCTCGCGGCCTTTTTATTTTTTTGCGTGAGGGATAGTAGCGGTTACCCCGCATCCCGGCTGAGCCGGGAGAGGAGTAAGAGCGGATAGCCCGGCCCCATGAAGTATCGTTTTTCGCGTTTACTTCAGGGGGACACGCCCATACTATCAACATTATCTATATCGTATTTTAATTCTCACTTCTCCGAACTAAAAACTCCGAACTAACAACTACCTTTGCACTATGGAAACGAAAACAATTCCCGTAGTAATTTATGCAGAGAGCACTCCCAATCCTGCGTCAATGAAATTTGTGTCGAACCACATGCTGATTGCTGAAGGTGCGACTGCGCAATATTTATCGGCGGCTGAAACAACGAAGGCTCCGCTGCCTGCAAAACTTTTTCAGTTTCCATTTGTGAAAGGCATTTTTATATCGGCAAATTTTATCACGGTTACGAAAAGTGATATTGTGAGCTGGGATGATATTACGCACGAGTTGCGCGAACTGCTGCGCGATTACCTGAGCAAAGGTTTGCCTGTGGTGGAAGAGCTGCCTGCGAAAGAAGTGGCGACTGATTCGTCGTTCAAACAAACGACAACAGTATTTACCGAGCATGCCGCGCCGCAGAACGAAACGGAAACAAAAATTATAGAAGTGCTGGAGCAATATATCCGTCCGGCAGTAGAACAGGATGGCGGACTGATTACTTTTCAATCGTACGAAAATGGTGTGGTGACGGTGCAGCTGAAAGGTTCGTGCAGCGGATGTCCATCGTCGACAGTAACGTTGAAAGCAGGAATTGAAGCATTGCTGAAACGTATGGTGCCGGGAGTGAAAGAGGTGGTGGCGATGGCGCTGTAAGGGATTGCCGAATTGGTGATTGCCGATTTTCGATTGAAAAAAATAAAAAGTTGTAGCGTCACGATTCGTCGTGACGCTTTTTTTATGATTGAGGAATCGTATTAAAAAATTACCTGATCAGCGAAACGTGACCGATCAATTTAAATTTCTTGCCGCGCGAATCGGTATAACGAACGCGCCAGACATAAACATCTTCCTGGCAGAGTTCGTTTTTGTAGGTGCCGTCCCAGCCTTTGGTGATGTCGTGGCTTTCGAAGAGTAAATTTCCCCAACGATCAAAAACGAGCATTTCGAAATTGTCGACGTTGGTGGCATAAGCGAAGAAAAACTGGTTCGGGCCTGAATTGTTTGGTGTGAATGCATTCGGAATGTAAATTGTCGATTCGCTTTCCACCAGTACTGTGATGTAAGTAGTGTCGGAGCAGCCATTGGCATTTAGTACGACCAGCATAGCTGTGTAGGTGCCGGGTGATGGATAGGAATGCGCTACGTTTCCGAAGTTGCAGCCCACCAATGAATCGCCGTCGCCGAAATAAAACACGCAATTCGTGCCGCCGCTCGACATATCGGTGAACACTACATCAGGCGTTAATTCGCTTACTGTTGTTGTATTGGCTGAAACAGCTGCATTGGCACCGGGCAAAATCACGACTGCTGCCGCAAGCGTAACTGTATCGGCGCAACCGTAGGCGGTAGTAGTGATGAGTGTAATGTCATACGTTCCCGGTTGGGTGTAGAGGTGTGATCCGTTTTGCTGTGTAGATGTATTGTTTGGTGAGGCCGGCTCGCCGAAATTCCAGGAATAAGTAAAGCCGCCCACAGATGTATTTGTAAAATCTACCAGTGCCGGCGGACATGTTACGATGCCCGTGGTGAAAGAAGCAGTTGGCTGCGGTGTGATGGCGACAGTAAATGGTGTGGTGATGTTGCATCCGTTTGCGTCTGTTAATGTGGCGTTGTAGGTGGTGCTGGTAGAAGGGCTCACCGTTTGCGAATTTCCATTGGGAAGACCCTGGTCCCATGTAACCGTGTATGGCCCTGTTCCTCCCGCTGTGGCGGCCGAAAGCGTGGTGGAATCGCCTGCGCAAATAGAGTCTGTTCCGGTGACACTGAGCGTGAGCTGTGTGGGCTGCGTTAAGACATATGTGTTGGTGCTGGTGCATCCGCTGGAGTCTGAGACACTTACGGAATAGGTGCCGGCACAAAGATTTGATGCAGAATTTGTAGTGCTCACGTTCGGCGTCCAGACATAAACGTATGGAGGAACGCCGCCCTGTGGTGTGATAGACAGAGATCCGTTACAATCGCCGAAGCAGGTTGGGGTAACCGGCACTGAAGTGGTGGCAATGCTGCCATTGCTGGCAACATTGACAACAATTGTATCGGGTATTCCACATGAAGCAGCATCACTGACAAGTACAGAATAAGTTCCTGTGCAGAGATTTGTTGCAGTTGCCGCATTTCCTCCCGTAGGAAGCCATTGATAGGTGTAAGGTGGAGATCCGCCGGTGACGTTTACTGTGGCAGTTCCGTTACAGGCATTGCAATCGTCGGGCGTGCTTTGCGAGGTAGTGGAAAATGCGGTGGTGCAGGACATCAGATCAATAAATACTCCGGAATCGAGAATACAATCGCTGGCATCGGCAATGGCGATTTTAAAATGATAAAGGGTGCAGGGCACAAGACCCACCGTAGAGGAGAGTACTACAGTCATGCCATTGTATTGCAGGCTTGTCCCGTTGGTATTGTCAATGTAATAGGCACAATTGACACATGGGCCTGTATTCGTGTTTCCGTTATTGACATTATTGATGGAAACAAACTGTCCGTTTGGAAGTGTCGCTACATTCAGGCCGGTATAATTTCCGCCTGCCGGATTTAATCCGCTTATGAAAAATCCGAAAAGGTCATTGATGGAATTGACATACACAGGATATTCCTCAGACCCGAAAACGAAGCGGATATTAAGCGAATCGCAACTCGGAAGGATGTCGAACTCGACAATGCAGACGTCGTGGATGGCAAGCGGATCGAGCGCTACAAGATCAGGGTCGGAAGTGGTAGTGCCGAGGCAGATACTTGCACTTGAAGATGAGTTGTTGGCCCCCACAACTCCCTGGGCGCTGCCGGTAGTGAGGAGAATACCGTTATTCATTCCGAGATTGGTGGTGCTTCCGTTTGTAAATGTTCCGTAAGCACCCGTATCGCAGTTGATAACGACATTTGAAACAATCAGCCCGTTTCCTACCATCGACTGAATAAGCTGAGTAGGAGTAACGCCTGATGAGACATTCAATTGCGCGTTGGAAGTGAGGGAAATGAATCCGCACAACAACAACAACAAAAAACCGGTTAGTCTTTTTTTCATTCTCAAATTAACTTACGATCGCCGCCGGGAAAAACGGAACCATGTTTCATTTACCTGCCATCACAAATATACGAATTACCCCTGTGTTATTTAGTCAATCCTGAAAAAATCCTACACCTGTTGAAAACACTGGGAAAAACAACTGAATAGCTATGTAATATTCTGCCGAAAAGGGGAGATTTTTGTAAAAAAATCGGCAGAAAAATGTTAGGAAAATC
>JALYQL010000224.1 GCA_030855855.1 Bacteroidota bacterium
CGGAAAATATGTCAAAGCTGCTCACTGAATTTTATGCGCCGCACAATAAAAAACTCGGCGAACTTACAGGAATAGATTTTTCTGACTGGGATAAGCTCAAAAAATAATCTGCCTGACAGGGCATTAAATGCACAACGAAGACAACAGAAGGAATTGGGTAAAACGCCAGCTGGAAAAGCTTCCGGCAAATGCGCGTTTACTTGATGCGGGCGCGGGAGAGCAGCAATACAAACCTTTTTGCGCTCATCTGAAATATGTTTCACAGGATTTTGCCGCATACAAACCTGAAAACATGGATAGCGGATTGCAGATGGCTTCGTGGGATTACGGAAAGCTCGATATTATTTCTGATATCACTTCTATTCCTCAGGCTGACGGGAGCTTTGACGCTATTCTTTGCACTGAAGTTTTTGAGCACATTCCTGATGCGGTTGCTGCGATCAAAGAAATTTCACGATTGCTGAAAAAGGGCGGAATATTAATTCTGACCGCACCATTTACAAGCATGACCCATTTTGCTCCTTATCATTTCGCAACTGGCTTTAATCGTTTTTTCTACGAGCATCACCTTCCGGAAGCCGGGTTAAAAATAAACGAGCTTTCTTTTAATGGAAATTATTTTGACGTGATCGCCCAGGAGCTGCAGCGTATGGATCATGTTGCCATCAAATACGCCAATGACAAACCGTCGTGGCTGGAATACCGCGCGTTGAAAATGGTAAAGAAAATGACCGCGCGTTTTTCAGCGAAGGAAAAAGGCACAACGGAATTAATGGCGCTCGGAGTTCACGTTGTTGCAACAAAAATGTGACCGCGATGAAGCAACCGAAACTTTCCGTTATCCTTCCTTACTACAATGCGGAGGAATTTCTGCAGGAATCCATCAGCAGCATCCTGAACCAGACATTTACCGACTTCGAGCTGATTATTATTGATGATGGTTCTACAGACAGGTCAGCAGAAATTATTTCAGGTCAAAACGATCCACGTATCCGTGTGATACGCAATGAAAAAAATTACGGCCTGATTGAAACGCTTAATACTGGTTTCCGGAATGCAAAAGGTGAATTCATTGCGCGTATGGATGCGGATGATATTTCCCGTGCTGAACGTTTTGAAAAGCAGGTTTCCTTCCTCGAAAAAAATTCTGCTGTCGGTGTGTGCGGAACGTGGATGCATATGATTCATAACAATAAGGTTTACAAGCATCGTTATCTTACTTCTGATCTTATCAAATCCGCGCTGGTATTTAATAATCCGATCGTTCATCCGTCGGTGATGTTGCGCAAAACAATTCTTCCGGGTGACGGGCAGGTTTACAACCCGGCTTATCCACACGGCGAGGATTATGCTTTGTGGATTTCTTTATCAGACAAAACAGATTTTGCCGTGATCGGTGAGCCGCTGATTGAATACCGGGCGCATGCACAGCAGGTAAGCAGAAAGTTCAACGATATTCAGCGCGCGTCTGTTAAAAAAGCACAGGAACTAATTTTTACGCATCTGGGAATACACGCAAATGAAGCCGAGAAGGAAATCCATTTCTCTTTGTTCCTGGAAGATTACGAACAAACAAAAACGTATTACGATGCCGTTGAAAAATGGCTGCTGAAGCTCGTTACCGCGAATGAAAAAACAAAATCCTTCGATAGCCGCGCATTCAGAAATGTGAGTGGCGAATGGTGGTTTCGCGTGAACCGTGAACTGGCGCCATTTGGAATCGGCAGTTACTCACAATTTAAAACATCAGCTTTGTCTGCCGAATTTATGCCATCAGCGGCCGCAGTTGCAAAGCTTCGTGTCAAAGCAATTTTAAAACCGGGAAATAAAAAATAAAATGCAGCTTCAGGCACTCTGGGATTATTTCAAATTTCGTGTACGCGGCCTTCCGAAACCGGATACGAAACCTTTTGACTTTATTCAGCCCGGCTCTCTTGTGTTTGATGTGGGCGCTAACCTTGGAAATTACAGCGCAGTGTTTCTTGAGAAAAACGCAAAAGTTATCGCTGTCGAGCCACAATCTTATTGCATAGATTTTCTGAAGCTGCGTTTCGGAAAAAATTCTGCTATAAAAATCATACACTGCGGACTTGGCGCCAACGAAGAAGAAAAGGAATTAATGGTTTCTTCCGCGCATACACTTTCTTCGTTCAATAAAGAATGGGTGGAAGGTGTAAATAAAACCGAACGTTTTAAGCCAAGCAACGCCGTCTGGGAAAAGAAAGAGAGAATTTCCATGCGTACGCTCGATGGATTGATAAAGGAATACGGTCTTCCCTCCTACCTGAAGATCGACGTGGAAGGTTATGAAAAAGAAGTGCTTCGCGGTTTAAGTCGGCCTGTCGAAACCGTTTCTTTTGAATTTACAATTCCTGAATTGGCAAATGACGCTGTGGAATGTGTTCGTATGCTTGCCGCGATCGGTCTTTATGAATTTCAGTCTGTAAAAGAAGATAAAAGTGATACATGGATCAGCACTGATGAAATTGAAAAGGAAATTCGCGAACTGCAAAATTCAGGAACGCTTGTCGGCGGAGATATTTTTGCACGCTTAAAGAAAATTAAATGAGCGATACAGCGGTTTTAATTTTGTCTTGCGATAAATATAAGGATGCGTGGAAGCCTTTCTTCAGCTTGTTCAATAAATTCTGGCCGTCGTGCCCGTACCCTGTTTATCTCGGCATAAATGAAATACCGTTCGAAACAGAAAACGTAAAAATCATCCGTTCAGGAAAAGCGAAAGACTGGTCTGCCGACACACGAAAGATACTTGAACAGATTCCTGAAACGTTTGTGATTGTCCTGCTCGAAGATTATTTCCTCCAGCGACCTGTCGATAACGATTGGCTTCAAAAGTGTCTTGATTTCACAAAAAAAAACGATGCAGGTTTTATGCGCATCGCATCTTTTCGTGAAGATCATACAGCGATGTATGCCTATGATGTCTCCACTTTTAATCCGGCATTCGGAATCACCCGGCTTAATGCGTCATTCAGGGTAAATCTGCAGGCTGGTATCTGGAACCGGAATGACCTTCTCGCGTTAATAAAAGACGGCGAATCACCATGGGAATTTGAAATCAACGGATCTGTGCGCAGCCGTTCCATGAAAAAACCATTTCTTGGAATTACGCAAAGTTCGCACAAGAATGTTCTTGTTGGTCCGATTCCTTATCTCTGCACAGCGATCACAAAAGGTGTGTGGATGCGGGAAGTGCTGACGCTTTGTAAAAAAGAACAAATTGAAATTGACCTGACCAAACGCCCTCTCGAATCAAGAATTCAATACCTCAAAAGAAAAATCTATCATGGATTTTCTTACCCGAACAGGAAATACATCGACTTCATTGCAGGAAAATTCAGGTAGATGAAATTAAGATCGCTTGAAGTACTCAACAATCCTCAAAGGTCTGCAGCAATTGATTTTTACCGTGGTGTTGTGTTGATTTATTTTAGAAACACCCGCATTTCAGACAACTATTTTCGTGGAAGAGTATTTCTTAGACCGCAGAAAACGGTTTGTAGGAAAGATTATGAAATTTATTAAGGGCGACAAAAAAACAAAAGCTTTTTCCCTTCCGATTTTATTCCGCGCTCTCGGTAATTCTGGCTATTTTAGAGGGCAATTTCTCCCTTGTGGAAAAGGTAACCATCGTCATTCCTACTTATAACCGATCAGGAAAACTCCTGGAAACGCTTGATGCACTTGCTGTTCAGGACACTGTGGATTTTCACGTGATCATTTCCGACGATGGATCCAGTGACGGAACACAAAAAGCCGTGGAAGAAAAGAAGGCGAAATTGCCCTTTACACTTGATTATTTTTTTCATCCTAATGGCGGCGCGTCCGAATCTACCAATCTCGGCGTCGGGCGTGCGGAAGATGGACTCATCATTTTACTGGATGATGATATTCTTCCAGCCCGGGAAACCATCTCAAAACACATCCGCTTTCACCGCACGCACCCGGGCAGCATACTTTCCGGCAGCGCAGACACCGATCCGGAACGTAGTGTGACCGATGTGCAGCGCTATAAATTATACATGGAAACGGAATGGAAAAAGATCCGCGCCGATACCGATAAGCTGCTCCGAATTGATTTTAATAATTTTATTATCACGACTGCGAATATGTCGTTTCAGAAAACCGTTTTCATGAAAGTGGACGGCTTCAATATCGGCCTGCGTGATGGATATGATGTTGATTTTGGTTTTCGCGCGTTACTTTGCGGCATTCCGATTTATTTTGACAGAACGGTTAGCTCCATCCATAATGATCAGATCAACCTGAGGTATTATGCCAAACGTCAGAAAGCCTATATGGATTCGAAGCGCATTATCTTTTCAAAATATCCTGAGCTGCGGACAAAGATCATAGCTGATTTTGATCCGAAAGTGCCTTTTTATAAATCGTTTTTTTACGGCATTCTGAAGCTAAAGCCGGCCGTAAACTTTTTTGAATCCAAAACATTCGCAGCGGTTTTTCCGAAAGCGCTCCGTTACCGTATTTATGGCAGCACTATCGCCGCATTAACTTTCACAGAATGAAAAGTCTGCCGGTAAAAACAATGTTGCTCAATATTCCACGCCTGGTCTTTAGAAACCGGGTCATGGAAGCTGTTTTGTTTTCACTGACGAATGGAAAAAGCTGGGACCAGCTGATCGCAAGATTGCCTGCTAATTATTATCAATACCCGAAAGGCTCATTGAGAAATGTTAAGCGGGATGGCTTCAACTACCAGCTTGATATCAGCGATTACATGCAGTGGCTGATCTATTTCGGGATCAGAGCGGAGCCACGTGAAACACTTTATGGATTGATAAAACAGGGAATGACCATTCTCGATATTGGTGCAAACATCGGCGAAACGAGCATGGCTTTTTCTCAATTAACGGGCGACAGTGGAAAAGTATTTTCATTTGAACCTGATCCGCAAACATTCGAACGGCTGAAAAAACACCTCGTGTTAAACAAATGTGAGAATGTTATCCCGGTCAATAAAGGCCTTGGAAAAACAGAAGGTGAAATGCTGCTTGAAGAAGGCGAAAATAATTCCGGCGGCAATCGCATCTCTCCTGACAAGCAGTCGACGAATGGTAAAAAAATTATCATTACCACGCTGGATAAATTTTCACTTGAACACGATCTTAAAAAAATAGACTTCATTAAAATTGATGTGGAGGGATATGAATTTCATGTTCTGGCAGGTGCGGAAGAAAGCATCAGCAAACACCGCCCATGTTTTTTTATTGAGCTGGTGGATGATTTTCTAAAAGACCAGGGGACTTCTTCAAAAAAGCTCATTGAATTTCTTGTTCAAAAAAAATACAAAGTCACCAACGCGAACGATGGCGCACCTGTTTCAGCTGACGATAACTTTTCGCATACTCATTTTGACATTATCGCGATACCGGCATGATTAACCTGGCTTACATTATTTCACAGGTTTCACATTCAAATCTTTTTGAGTGGACTGCTGCTATGCTGAGCAGAAAAAAATACAAACTGACGTTTATCCTGATGCATGAAAAGGAAACGCCGTTTGAATTATTCCTTCGCAAAGAGAAATTCAATGTGTATCGTATAAACTTTAATAGCAAATACGACATCGCTTCCTGCACGATCCATATCCGTAATATTCTGAAAAAAGAAAAGATAAAGATCGTACACACACATCTTTTTGAAGGCGGATTAGCTGGCATGTCAGCAGCCAAGCTTGCAGGAATTCCAAAACGCATTCACACCCGCCACGACGCCACGATCCATCACGATTTCCACCCGGGCGCGGTGAAATATGACAAAGTGATCAACAGCCTTTCAACACGGCTTATCGCGATCACGAAAAACGTCCGGCAGATATTGGTGGAAATGGAGAATGTTCCGGAAGAAAAGGTCACGATCATTCATCATGGCTTCCGGCTGAAGGAATTTGAAATGGTAGATGAAGAACGAAAAAAGACGCTGCTGAAAAATTATTTCCCGGAACAAAAACCAGCAATTCTTATCGGCGCAGTTTCCCGTTTTATTGAATGGAAAGGTCTGCAATACCTTATTCCTGCTTTTTCAGAAGTATTAAAAAAAACTCCGGGTGCGCATCTTGTATTAGCAAACGCACAAGGTCCGTATGAAGCTGAGCTGGAGAAGTTGCTGGAGAAATTACCCCGCGGATCATACACGAAAGTATTCTTCGAACAGGATGTGATCGCGCTTTACCATCTCTTCGACGTTTTTGTACACGTACCGGTAGACGCGCAGGCGGAAGCATTCGGACAGGTTTATATCGAGGCGATGGCTGCAGGCATTCCTTCGGTCGTTACATTATCAGGCATCGCACCGGATTTTATTGAGGATAATGTTCACGCGCTCGTTGCTCCATTCCGTGATACAGCCATGCTTGCGGAAAAAATAAACCTGCTATTACAGGACAAGGAATTACAAAACCGCCTGGTAACGAACGCGAAAAAAGCGATCGAAAATGAATTTTCAATTGAACGCATGATCATTGAGCTGGAAAGGTGTTATGATGCATAACATAAAATTTTCAGTAATCATTCCGGTTTATAACCGGGAAAAACATATTGCGCAAGCTATCCGCTCCGTTCTCGCTCAGCAGTATGAAAATTTCGAGCTTCTCATAGTCGATGATGGCAGCACAGATAAAACAGCAGCGGTTGTAAAAGCATTTACTGATCCACGCGTAAAATATCTTTTCCAGAAAAACCGTGAACGCGCAGCTGCCAGGAACACCGGCATAAAAAACTCAACCGGAGATTATATTACGTTCCTCGATTCGGATGATGAATTTTTACCAGATCATCTCGGTACCGTAAACAAATTCATTGCTGCAAATCTTTCCTATGAAGTGTTTTGCACCTCCTTTAAAATTGTATCGGATAAAAAAATCACTGAAAACATAATGCCGGCCGACATTCGCGAAAAGCTGATCGGCGAAAATTTCCTGAGCTGCAATGGCGTTTTTTTAACCGCTGCCGTTGCAAAGAACTTTTTATTCAACGAAGAACGCAGCATGTCGGGGCTGGAAGACTGGGAGCTCTGGCTGCGGATCGCGGCGGTACATAAAATGGCCGGAAATAAAAAGATCACGACACAGATGAATAATCATGAAGGCCGCAGCGTTTTGCAGACGGACAGGAAGGACATCGAGCAGCGTTTTGAAACTTTTTATCGTCATGTGCTGCAGAACCCTGAGATCAATACTTTTTACAAAAACAAAATTCACCTGTTAAAAGCCGGATGCGAGACGTATATTGCATTACATCTTGCCCTTGCAAAAAAATACAGGAAAACCGCAATTAAACATCTGCTGCGCGGCATTTGTTATTCGCCGGCTATTATCTTTAAGCGCAGGTTTTACGCAATACTGAAACGCATTTTATAAGTGGCCCAACCAAAACATATACTTGTCCTTACTTACTGGGGAATTGGTGACGCGCTTATCCAAACGTACACCCTTCCCTACCTGCGCATGATCCGGGATATTTTACCCGAAGGCAGCACTATTCGTTTTCTCACGCTTGAAAAAAACGGGAAGTCGTCAGAAAAAACATTACTTGAAAAAGGAATCTTCCATTTTTCATTCCCGCTTTTTCCTTTTGGTTTGAATGCCGCATTTTCCTGGCTTGGAAATTTAAGAAAACTAGTCAGGGTCATCCGTGAGGACAAAATTACGACCATACACACCTGGTGCACATCAGCAGGAAGCATCGGCTGGCTGCTTTCAAAACGAACAGGAGTTCAGTTGATACTCGACAGCTACGAACCGCATGCAGAAGCGATGGTGGAAACGGGAACATGGAAAAAAGGCAGCATCGCTCACCGTGTGCTTTTCTTTCTTGAAAAGAAACAAACGCATCATGCGAAATGGCTGATAGGTGTTGTACCGGCGATGAGGGATTACGCGTCGGAGAAATACAGGTTTAACGGAATGAATTTTCTTTTTAAGCCCGCTTGCGTTGATCTCACTAAATTTAACCTTGCCAAAAGAAAAAATCCGGCGCTCCTTGCATCACTCGGATTGAAGGATAAGATCACCTGC
This sequence comes from Bacteroidota bacterium, assembly GCA_030855855.1. Taxonomy (GTDB): domain Bacteria; phylum Bacteroidota; class Bacteroidia; order Palsa-965; family Palsa-965. Next base: position 8,057 of record JALYQL010000224.1, read on the forward strand.
GTTTATCTTGGAAAATTCGGAGGACTTTATCTCCGGGAAAACGCATTTGAATTTTTCAAAAAAGGATTCGATCACTGGGGCGATAATTTTCGTGTGCTTCTGATCACTTCCACGAAGAGGGAAGAAATCGATTTGCTCTGTGTGAATGCCGGAATAGATCCGTCAAAAGTTATTTCAAAATTTTTGCCGCCTGCACAGGTTCCGGATTATTTAGGGCTTGGCGATTTTGCTATTTCCGCATTGAAGCAGGCACCCAGCCGCCGTTGCTGCACACCGATCAAGAACGGAGAATACTGGGCAATGGGATTACCGGTAATAATTGCGCCGGGAATTTCGGAAGACAGTGAAATTATCGCATCTTCAAACACGGGAATCATCCGCAAAGATCTGTCTGAAGCTGAAATGGGGCGGTGTATACTGGAGATCGAATCGGTTATTAAAACAAATGCGGATGGATTATTGTCGGAGAAAATTCACCAGCTCGCTGTGAAGCACAGAAATTATAAAATTGCATGGGATGTTTACAATAAAATTTACGGTCAATGAATGAACAGCAAATACTTGTTACCGGGGGCGCAGGATATATAGGCTCACATACTATTGTGGCTTTGTGCGAAATGACCGGCTTTAAAGTTGTATCTGTCGATAATTATTCCAATTCTTCGCCGGAAACATATGCGCGGATAAAATCGATCACGGGAAAAGATATTGAATATCTGGAGGCAGACCTGTCCAAAAAAGAGGAGGCTGATAAAGTGTTTCAAAAATTTCCGGGCATTACAGGCATCATTCATTTTGCCGCTTTTAAATCTGTGCCGGAATCTGTGTCTAAGCCGCTGGATTATTACGACAATAATATCAATTCGCTTTTAAACCTGCTTGAAGCCGGCGAACGCAATGGCGTTAAACATTTTATTTTTTCGTCATCCTGCTCCATCTACGGCAATATTTCCGATCTGCCGGTAAATGAAAGCACGCCTGCGGGAAAAACAGAATCGCCTTATGCTTATACAAAAGTGGTGGGTGAAAAGATCCTTGAAGATGTGCTGAACGCTTCCGGGAAAATGAAAGGAATCGCGTTGCGTTATTTCAACCCGGTGGGCGCGCATGAAACAGGTAACCTCGGCGAGCTGCCGAATCAACGTCCCAACAATCTTGTGCCGGTCATAACACAATGTGCGATCGGAAAGATTCCAAAGATGCAGGTTTTCGGAAGCGATTACCCGACCCGCGACGGTACCTGCATACGCGATTATATTCACGTGTGCGATATTGCAGAAGCACATGTAAAAGCATTACACCTACTCATTAAAAACAGCGTTGAAAAAAACTACGATGTTATTAATCTTGGCAGCGGGCAAGGTGTTACGGTGCTTGAAGCCATTCATACGTTTGAAAAGATCAGCGGTAAAAAGCTGAATTATGAATTAACAGCACGTCGTGCAGGAGATGTGGAAGCTATTTATTCCGACTGCACAAAGGCTGAAACTGTATTAGGATGGAAAGCAAAGCGTTCACTTGATGAAATGATGTCATCGGCATGGAAATGGGAGCTGAACCTTGCAGCAAAAAGATCCTGAAATAATGCGCAGCAAATCAATCCGAAATTTTCTTTTTCACCGGGTAAGTCCACAGCGGGATGAATTGTGGGACCCGATGGATGTTGCCCATTTTGAAAAATGCATCAGGTACATTTCCAGCCATTATGAAGTGATCACGGTGGAAAAGCTTCCGTCAGTGAAAAATGATTTTCAAAAACATAAATATGCCACCATTAGCTTTGATGAT
>JALYQL010000241.1 GCA_030855855.1 Bacteroidota bacterium
ATTATGAAGTGACTGAATATTATCCGAATGGTCAACGCTCTGCTAAAGGAAGATATTACAATGGTGAGCGCGCCGGTGATTGGAAAATTTATGATGAGAATGGAAGCTGGCTTTCTGCAAAAGAGCATTATTACAATGGTTATTTAAGCGGAACCCGCACAGAATATTTTGAGAATGGAGAAGAAGCCAACGAGCTCGATTTTCATTTTGGCCAACGCGATGGTTACCTCAAAAGCTACTACATCACCGGAACATTGCGATCAGAAGGCTGGTATGTAAACGGTGATAAGCAAGGAGACTGGTTTGACTACAACCAACGCGGGGTAATGCAATCGCACCGTTATTTTCTCAATGGAGAATTGCATGGCATACAGGAGTATTACGATGAAAAAGGGAAAAAAGATGAAGAGACATTTTTCCGCGATCTGAATGTATGGACCCGCACACGCTTTGACAGCACAGGAGCTGTGACTTATAAATACATTTCTGAAAATGGCAATGGCGTTTATAATTTTACTTACCCGAACGGACAAACGCTCATCCGACAGGAATATAAAGGCGGATTGCTGAACGGAAAAACGGAGCGTTATCTAATTGACGGAACCAAAATTGTTGAGACCTCTTTCCGCAACGGAGATCAGCATGGTGCACGGAAAGAGTATTTTGAAGAGAACGGAAAAATTTTCGTTGAAGCGGAATATAATTATAATGACCGTCAGGGAAATTCGACCATGTATTGGGAAAATGGCGCGAAACGTTCAGAGGAAACGTATTATTCGGGAGATCTTAACGGCGTTCAGAAATATTATCATGATAACGGAGCGCTGATGAAGGAAGGCACCTGGGAAATGGGAAATGTGAATGGCGAAATGAAATTGTACGCTGATGATGGCTCGCTTCAGTTCATTCGTTATTACAAAGAAGGAAACTTATTAGGCTATTCCTACCTGGATAAAGACGGCAAAGCGTTGCCGATGATCCCGCTCGAAAATGCAAGCGGAAAATTCACCGCTTATTACCAGAACGGGAATAAATCTCTTGAAGGTGAATATGTAAATGGTCGCTTTGAAGGTAACGTAATCGAATATTTCCCGAATGGAAAGATTTCGGAGAATGAAATGTATAAAAACGGAGATTTCGAAGGATCACAGAAATATTATTATAAAAACGATTCTTTGAAAAAAGAAATCCGTTATTATGGCGGTGAACAGGATGGAGTTTCGAAATTCTTCTACGAGAACGGAAAAACGGAGCATACCGAATCGCATGTGCTTGGTGATAGCTTCGGAAACTGGGTGTATTATAATAAAGATGGCGTTGAGCTCAAACGTATTCAGTTTTATAATGATTACCAGACGAACATTATTCTTTCGGTTCCGGTTCCTGTTCCGGCACCTAAACAAAAACCCAAAACCAAATAATTGAAGAATGGTAAAATTTGGTAAGTGGGTTGGAGGAGGATTAGGTTGGGCATTTGGCGGGCCGATCGGGGCGTTGCTCGGATTTACCATCGGCGCAATGTTCGACGAGGCGAAGCTCACTGTTTCACAATTTAATCCGGGAGGGCCATTCGCAGAAACCCCGGGTTATAATTCCCGCACAGCACAGGGTGATTTTGCTGTGAGCCTGCTCGTGCTAACTGCCGCTGTGATGAAAAGCGACGGGCGTGTGGTGAAGTCAGAGCTGGATTATGTCAAGAAGTTTCTTGTAGCACAATTCGGAGAAGAGCAGACGCTGAAATTATTGCCTGTGCTCAAAAATCTTCTTGAGCAGGATATTCCCGTGCGTGATGTGTGCCTTCAGATTCGTCAATACATGCCCGAAGCGCAGCGGATTCAATTGCTGCATTATCTTTTCGGAATTTCAAAAGCAGATGGAAATGTAGATCAGAAAGAAGCAAAGCTCATTGAAGAGATTTCTGACTACATGAACATTGAGCGACCTGATTTTGAATCGGTGCGCGCGATGTATTGGAGGAATGTGGACAGTGATTATAAAATACTGGAGGTTGAACCGAACGCTACAGATGACGAGGTGAAAAAAGCGTTCCGGAGAATGGCCGTAAAATATCATCCGGATAAAGTGATCGACCTCGGCGAAGCGGCGCAGAAAAACGCGAAGGAAAAATTTCAGATGGTCCAGGAAGCCTACGACAACATCCGAAAGAAAAGAGGAATGGTTTAAAAAAAAGTTCAGAGTTTGGAGTGTTTAGTCCGGAGATGAAATATTCTTTGAACTAAACACTCCAAACTAAAATATTATTTCATTATCAGATCAATACCATCCACCGTTTCCGGCTGCAGGACACGAATAAAATCATTTGAAAATGATTTCAGCCATTCACCAACATTCTGGTGCGGAATAAATTTTACCCCTTCATCAAACGCGTCCTCACGATCCACATCATTTAATAAAAGTCCCATTTGTTGATTTCCGTCTTTGAGGAAGATGCGGGCCATTTCTCCTGTTGTTGGTATGCTGCTCATATTTTTTATTTTAAACAAAGCTATGCGCAACGTATTACGGGTGTGTTAAGGGAAGATGATGTTAAAAAAAATGAAATCGGAAATTAACAACTGTGTAACCGGGAAGATTTATCCTGCAAATCCGGAACAAATAATTTAATCGAAACAAGATCCATAATCCGGAATCTCCGCAAGATGGATCTTGAGTTTTATATCCTGAATTTGAAGCTAAAAATGCAGTCTCATAGCAAAGATAAAGTTTCTTCCCGGCGCACTCATTCCGGATGCGAAATGACGGTAGTTAATATCCATAATATTTTCTACCGCGAAATTCACACCGAGATATTTATTCACATTATATGTTGCACGGAAATTAATCGTGGTCCATGAAGGCATTCCGAATGCTGTCGCCTGGTTCAGGTTATCTTCACCACTCGGACTGTAATCTGCAAGTCGTTTCCATCCGTTGAACCGTGTAAAAAATTCTGCTTCAAATCCTTTTGTGTGGTAAACAAGCCCTGCCTGCCCGAATACTGGTGGAATGTGATCCAACGGAATTAACGTATCATTTTCTTCATCTTTATAACGGCCGTAAGTGTAAGTCACTGTTCCGTGGAAAGAAAAATGAGCATTAAAATCCGCACTCAATCCTGTCGTAAAGCCATACACAAAAGCGCTGTTTGCATTTTGCGCAGCCAGCACCTGGCTTAATGTGCCGTCATAGACCATCGAATCTTGTCCGTTGAATTGAAATGCTTTAGTAACAATTGCATTATTCAGCACGGTATAAAAACCAACTAATTCCAATCGTGCGCCGGTTGTAAAATTCCATTCAACTCCGGCTTCTCCGCCAATGGCAATTTCAGGTTTTACATTCGGGTTGGGCACGTATAACATGCCGGGTGCGGATTCAAATATTTTTCCCATATCATCCACATTCGGCGCACGGAATCCTGTAGAGCCATTTACATGAAGCCTGAATTTTGCGCACGGGAGATAAACCAATCCGATGCTGCCGCTTGGTGCAATATTGCTTTGCTCAACTCCTGTGAACGGAAGATGGAAAATGCTGGTATCTGCCCATGTGGATTTAAGCGCGATATAAGAAAGGCGAATTCCATCCGATAAAATAAGCTTAGGGGAAATTTCCCAGGTGTGCGAAAAGTATGCTGCCGCAGAAGTTATCGTGCTTCCGCCATCGGGGTAACGCGTGTCGGTTGGAGTAACTGCTTCTGTATTGATGTTGGTGCTTGTAGCGGTAGACTGAACATCATTATAGGTGACTTCAAGCCCGTATCGCAATTCATGTTTCTCAGAAATAAGTTTTCTGAAATCAGCATTAAGTCCGTACACCATTACATCTTCCTCCTGGTTTTTTAAGTTGTTGCTGTTCAAACGTCGTGAAATACGATCCTGTTCAATTTTCTGCATGGAGAGGATGATATTCGCTTCATCATAAAAGCTGCTGTCCGCTTTCAGGTTGAGGTTGTAAGAAACCAGCATTCGGTTTTGCGGACCATAATCCCAGACTGCATAAACAGGAACGCCATTGCCATCCACCTGTGCATACCGGTCGTAGCGTGGAATAACTGATGAAGTTGACATCTGAAAATTCAGCAAATGCGAAACATGATTATTTTGTTTAAACAGATTTTTTTGTAAAATGTCGACTTGCGAATAACCTGTGTGACGCTGAACAAGAGGATCATTGTTTCTGATCACGCTGTCTTTGCCGTCAATTCGTTCCACATAAACAGTTGACCATCCAAAATTTCCATAATGCGGATTTCCTTTTGCACCCTGGCGCAGATCGCCGTAGTCGGAACGTGTGACGCTTGTGAGCGACGCCCATTTTTTGCCACCAAAATTAATGTCAAAATGAGCTGTCAGCTCATCGTTCGCTGTCGATGTACGGAGCATTGCATTGGATGCAACAAACAATGCTGTGTCATTGGTCAGCATAGGCTTGCGTGAATAAAACTGCATGGTTCCGCCAAGTGCGTCGCTTCCATAAATGACAGAAGATGGTCCGAACAAAACTTCTGTCCGCTCGAGCATGTTCGGATCGACTGTAATCGCATCCTGCGTATGACCTGCACGGTAGATCGCATTATTCATTCGTACGCCATCGACCACGAACAACACTTTATTCGCTTCAAATCCACGAAGCACAGGGCTGCCTCCGCCCATCTGGCTCTTCTGAACAAAAACGCCTCCGGTATTCATCAGCATATCCGCCGAAGTCTGAGGATTTGAAAAATTCACATCCTTCGCGTCCACTACAATGATCGAAAATGGAACATCTGATTTCGGTTCTTCCGTTTTGCTTGCAGAAAAAACAACTTCATCAAGCGTTACTGATTTTGTGCGGAGGAAAACAATGTAATTATTGTTTTTAATATCACCCATCGCATAACCTTGTGTTCCGTATTTAGGATGACGGACATAGAGGCTGTCTTCATTTGCAATAGTGGTAATATCGGCTTGGCCCGAAGAGTTGGTTTTTGCTGACCAAAGACGAATGTTCGGAGCCGGCAGGTGGGCTGTAAGTATAGCATCGCTCACCGTTTCTTTTGTGAACTCGTCGGTAACGGTCACTGTTTGTGCAAATCCACCTATCACCGTGAGAAAGAATCCCGCGGCAATAAAAAGCAAATATGTTTTTTTCATAAGGAAGGTTAGTTTTATCCGAAATAATAAAGCATTGGCAGTCCGCTGATGCAGATTGCAAAATTCAACGGCAAAAAAAGCTGTAACGGATTAAACAAACCAGGGTGGAGGAGTAGCGACAGGCCTGAAAACCTCTATAGAAAAAGGTGGAGGTGCTGCTGTATATCCGGAAGGAATGTGCAGAGAAGAACAACAGAACAGAAACGGTGAATGGTCATATTCAATTCCTTTTTTCAGAGTGCTGCGTTTGTTCCCGCAAGGAAGATTATTTTCATGATCGTTGTGCTCTTTCAGCTTTTCGTAAAGCGTTCCTTCCTTTGTGTCATCGTAACATTTCGCTATAAGAAAATTATTTTCCCCTTTCATGGTTATAACATCATAACGCCGACCATTGAATGTAAATTCATCTTCTTCCAGCCATTGAAAAGTTGAACGGGGAGAATGAATATCAGCAAAGGAAATCCGGAGATCCACAATTTTTTCTTCGTCAGCTTCGTGTCTTTGCGAATACCGATGATTTTTTATTTGCAGGAAAGTAATAAAGCTGAATCCCGCACTATTTGCGAAGAAAATTACGAGTACAAAAAAAGATAAATACCTTTTCAGCATGTATTGACAAATCTAACAAAATCAGTTCGTTCTGCCATTACGTCAGACTATTTCACGCGGCATAAAACTTGACTATCTTGCTTTGTGCCAACATTTTCACGCCACCGGATTTTATTAGGGGATCTTTTCCCATTCACATTCGTTGTGCTGATCTGGCTTGTACAGCTTGCCCAGGGATTTTTGCAGCAGGACTGGGCGCATTATTCACTTTACCCAAGACATTTTTTCGGGTTGCTGGGCATTTTCACTTCTCCAGTGCTGCATTCCGGATGGGAACATCTCATCGGCAACACCGTTCCACTGATTGTTCTCGGTCTTTTGCTGTTTAATTCTTACCGGGAAATTGCCGGAAAAGTTTTCTGGCTGAGCTTTTTTCTGAATGGAATTTTACTCTGGTGCTTCGCCCGGGAAGCATTTCATCTCGGTGCAAGCGGAGTGGTGTACGCGCTCGCCTCCTTCCTTCTTTTCAGCGGATTAATCCGCCGGCATCCCCAGCTTGCGATGATCTCTTTCCTTGTCATTTTTCTCTATGGAAGCATGGTCTGGGGCATTTTTCCCTTTGATCCGCATGTGTCATGGGAAGCTCATTTGTATGGCGGATTGACAGGTTTAATTCTCAGCATTGTCTACAAAAAGGAAGGCCCGCAGCCAAGGAAATATTTTGAGGATGAAAAAGAGGAAGATGAACCATACATTCTCGAAGAAATGGGTCCGCACGAGCAGAAATCGCCTTTGGAGATAACTTATTCCTATCACGAGAAAAAATAATTACCAATTACCAATTACCGGATTACAAATTACCTGTTTTTTCATTGGTAATTTGTAATCCGGTAATTGGTAAACCTTTCCACACTTTCCTGTTTTTTTCATTGGTAATCGGTAATCCGGTAATTGGTAATCCTTTTCCTGCCTACCTTTGCGCCCATGAATTTATTGTCTGTTGAAAATATCTCCAAGTCGTATGGCGAGCGGATTCTTTTTAAGAATGTCAGCTTTGGTTTGGAAGACGGAGATCGTGTTGCTTTGGTAGCGAGAAATGGCGCAGGAAAATCCACTTTGCTGAATATGCTCAGCGGGAAAGATCAGCCGGATAGCGGAAAAATTTCTGTCAGAAAAGGAATCCGGATCGGAGTGCTTGAACAAGATCCTAAATTTGATCTCGACAATACAGTTATTGAAGAAGCTTTGTCAGGTGAAGCTGAAGTGTCAAAGCTTGTGCGCGAATACGAACTTTTGCTGGAAGCTTCCGAACACGATCATTCCGATGCAACGCAGGCAAAATTGCATGACGCGATGGAGCGCATGACGGAGCTGAATGCGTGGGATCATGAAACAGAAGTAAAAGCGCTTTTATCTAAATTAGGATTTGCAGGATTCTCGCAAAAAGTTTCAACACTTTCCGGAGGACAGAAAAAACGTCTTGCACTTGCGCAATTGCTGATCGCGGCACCCGAGCTTTTAATTCTCGATGAGCCGACCAACCATCTTGATATCGACATGATCGAATGGCTGGAAGGTTATCTTACTTCGAGAAATCTTACTATTCTTCTTGTGACTCACGATCGTTATTTTCTTGATCGTGTCTGCCAGCGCATAATTGAAATTGATAAAGAAACCATTTTCAATTACGATGGCGATTTTCTTTATTTCATTGAACGAAAAGCCGAACGTGAAGAGCAGGAAGCAAGCTCGCTGGAAAAATCACGGAACCTTTACCGTCGCGAATTGATTTGGGTACGAAAAATGCCGCGTGCTCGTGGAACAAAACAAAAAGCCCGAACTGATGCATTCGATAAAGTTGCGGAGAAAGCAAAAGGAAAAGCGCCCGAAGAAGAATTAAAGCTGGAAGTGAAAATGTCGCGCATGGGAGGTAAGATCATCGAGATGATTCATGTGCATAAAAACTTCGGAGATAAAAAAATACTTGCCGACTTCGATTACACTTTTAAGAAGGGGGAGAAGATCGGCATCGTAGGAAAAAACGGTGTTGGCAAATCTACTTTGCTCAACGCGATCATGGGCTTTGAACCGATTGATTCGGGCAAAATCCAGGCCGGTGAAACAATTGTGTTCGGTTATTATTCGCAGACCGGAATGGTGCTCAAAGAAGATAAACGCGTGATTGAAGTAATCAAAGATATCGCGGAGTTTTTTCCATTGGCAGACGGAACAAAAATGTCGGCTGCGCAAATGTGCCAGCGTTTTCTTTTTAATCCGCAGGCGCAATTCAGCTTTGTTTCCTCATTAAGCGGAGGTGAGCGTCGCCGTTTGTACCTGCTCACCGTATTGATGAAGAATCCGAACTTCATGATCCTCGATGAGCCGACTAACGATCTTGATATTCTCACACTCGGAATTCTCGAAGATTTCCTGATGGATTTTCCCGGTTGTGTGATTATCGTTTCCCACGATCGTTATTTCATGGATAAGCTGGTTGATCATCTTTTTGTATTCGAAGGTGAAGGCATTATCAAAGATTTTCCGGGAAATTATTCGCAGTGGAGAGAGAAGCCTTCTAATACAAGGAAACTTTCACGCGAATTGGAAAGCGGCAGTAAAGAAGCGGCAGCGGCAGTAGAAAAGGGGACAGGAAAAAAAGGACAAGGTGCCGGCGAAAAATCTGCGGAAAGCATTCCCGAACTAAAAGCCAATAGCTCCGAACCAAAAAAGAAGCCATCGTTCAAAGAAAAATTTGAGTTCGACACGCTGGAGAAAGATATTCCTGCTTTGGAAAAAGAGAAGAAAGAAATTCTTGAAAAACTTTCTGTTTCTGTGGATCATGATGAAGTGCGGAAATTATCTGACCGGTTTGCAATTGTCGAAAGCGAATTGGAAACAAAATCGTTGCGCTGGCTGGAAATGTCTGAATTGTTTAGCTGATACAAATTTTTTGCGGATATTTTTTGAGCAAGCAACGTAGAGCTGTGTTATAGTTTCGCTCCTACGGAGCTTGAGAAGGAGAGCGTTTTTTTGTAGTAATATTTCGCTCCTATGGAGCTTTCTTTGCAGCTCCATAGGAGCGAAATATTACTACAAAATTCCTACACGCAAATAAAAAGCTCCGTAGGAGCGAAACTATCGGTTCGCCCCCGCTTAGCGTTTTGTGTAGAATAGCTGATAAAGCCAATCAAAAATTTGAGTTTAAATGTGTGTAAACCACTAAAATCTGTGACTTTTGTTGCAATTTATACGCTGTTTTAGAATATTTTTGCCTTTCGACGGACTATATAGATGCAAGGCAGGATTTTTTCCCCTTTTGGATTTAATACCTTAGAGGTAGTTAACGCTTAAACATTGCACCATGCCACTCAACCATCTTAAATCCTATTATTTCCAGGTTGTGCCTGAGATCACGGAAGAAATATGGGAAGATATGGTTCAGAAAGCAACTATTCAGCATTACAAAAAAGGCGAATTTTATATATCACCCGGTGAGCAGGAAAATTTCGTGACGTTTATCAGTAAGGGTGGATTCAGGTATTTTTCGGTGGTGGAAGAGAAAGAGCTAGTGTGTGAGTTTCTATTTGAAAATAATTATCTCTCCGAATACGAAAGCTTTTTAAAGCGTACACCGGCAAAAGTTTTTATCCAGGCACTGGAAGATTCAGTCGTTGTAAAATTTCATTACAACGATGTGCAGGAATGTTATTCAAAATATCCTCTGATCGAAAAGTTCGGCAGGCTGATCGCTGAAAAATTCCTGATTGATACGATTGAACGGATGAACTCAATGATGGCGTCGTCGCCGGAAGAGCGTTACAACAAACTTGCTGAAAATAACCCGGAGCTGCTGCAGCGCGTTCCCCAGTATATGATCGCGTCTTATATCGGCGTTACCCCCGAAGCTTTGAGCAGGATCAGAAGGCGCCTTGTTGCGTAATTGATCCTGATCAATAAATTCCTTCCCTGCTTTCTTATTGATCCGGATCAAGCTATTCTTTTTTGGCTTGCGTCTACTTTTGTTTCATATAAAATCGATAAATATGAAAAGCGCGCAAAAAATCATTATCGGAATAATAAGCCTGTTAATTATTTCTGCAAATACGTTTGCACAAACTGTTACACAAACAATCAAAGGCATTATTACAGATAAACAATCAAAGGAAATGCTGATAGGGGCAACTGTTTCAGTGCTGGGCACAACTCCTGCTCTTGGCGCTGCAGCTGACGAAAATGGAAAATATAAAATTGATAATGTTCCTGTAGGTAGGTATGATCTTAAAGTAAACTATACCGGCTACAAGGAAATAATCATCGCGAATGTACAGGTGAATGCGGGAAAGGAAGTGGTGATGGATATTGAGATGGAAGAAAATCTTACTGAGCTGAATGAAGTAGTGGTGAACGGAACAAAAAAGAATGAAACGAATAATGAATTCATCACAGTAAGCGGAAGATCTTTTTCTATGGACGAAGTGAACCGGTATGCCGGTGGTCGTTCAGATCCTTCGCGACTTGCTTCTAATTTTGCCGGTGTGAGCACGCCGGATGATTCACGCAATGATATTGTCATCCGCGGAAATTCTCCTACCGGCGTTTTGTGGCGCATCGACGGATTGACTATTCCGAATCCCAATCATTTTTCTACGATCGGGGCAACGGGCGGACCTGTCAGCGCAATCAATACAAATCTTTTAAAGAATTCCGATTTTTTCACTTCAGCTTTTCCTGCTGAATACGGAAATGCAAATGCCGGCGTCTTTGATCTCGGATTCAGAACTGGAAATGCCGACAAGCGCGAGCATACAATCCAATTCGGCGCGTTTACCGGCCTGGAAGCAATGACGGAAGGGCCTCTTAATAAAAAAACGGGTTCCTCTTATTTGATCGCTTATCGTTATTCGTTTACCGGATTTGCGCAGGCTATCGGAATTCCCATTGGCACAACGGCAACTCCTTTTTACCAGGATATTTCTTTCAAATTCAACAGTGGCGATACGAAGCTTGGCCGGTTTACTTTATTCGGCCTTGGTGGAAAAAGCAAGATCGATTTTTATCACGATAAAATTGACAGCACAGATCTGTTCGCGGATCCTACACGTGATCGTTTTTTTACGAGCAATATCGGACTTGTCGGAGTGAAACATTTTATTCGTGTAGGCGAAAAATCGTTCTTCAGCACAGTTATCGGCGCGACGTATGCCGGTTCAAATTATTACGAGGATACACTCGGCATGTCGAACTCTGACCTTGTGCGCACGCTGGAAAATAAAGTAATCCAATTGCGTTACTCGGTAAACACTTCTTTCAATTCAAAAATCAGCTCCCGTTTTTTTGTGAAGTTCGGCGTGATCGAAGAGCTTATCAGTCTCAATTTATTTTATAAAAGCAGGATCACGAACGGGCCCTGGGTACAGATCTGGGATTACAATGATTATACTTCATTGGTGCAGGCTTATGCGCATGCAAAATACAGCTTCAGCGAGCGGCTTATTTTAAATGTCGGTGTACACAGTCAGCTCTTGACGTTGAATAATTCATTTGCAGTGGAGCCACGTGCAGGATTAAAATTCCTGATCAACGAAAAAAATTCGATCAGCGCGGGATATGGAATGCATAGCCAGATGCAGCCGACAGATGTTTATTTCGTCCGCACATTAAATGCTGATGGAACGTACGATCAATCAAACAGGGAATTAGGATTTACAACCAGCCAGCATTTTGTATTGGGATATGATGTGTTGCCTTTTCCGGAATGGAGAATAAAGGCGGAAGTGTATTACCAGCTTTTGAATAATGTTCCTGTTACTGTAGCGCCGGGAAGTTTTTCGATGCTGAATACCGGCGCCGATTTTTCTCCTGAAGAGCAGGGCTTTTTGGAAAATACCGGAAGCGGAACAAACTACGGTGTAGAGCTGACGATTGAAAAGTTTTTCAGCAAAGGATATTATGGTTTGTTTACCGGCTCGGTTTATGAATCAAAGTATAAAGGCAGCGATGGTGTGGAACGCAATACAGCTTTTAACGGAAAATTTGTGTACAATGTCCTTGTTGGAAAAGAATTTAAAGTAGGAAAAGAAAAACGAAATTCATTTTCACTCGACATCAAAATGACACAGGCCGGTGGACGGTATTATACACCTGTTGATCTCGCCGCATCACAAGCTGCGCATGAACAAGTGTTGATGGGAAGCGACTACGCATACAGCCAGCGCCATCCTGATTTTTTCCGACTGGATGTTAAAACCGGGTTTACAATGAACAGTAAATCGCGCAAGCTTTCACAATCTTTGTTTTTCGATATTCAGAATGTAACAAACAACAAAAATGTTTTTGCGCAGCGCTACAATCCTGTTTCCGGAACGCTCAATACCGCTTATCAGATTGGTTTGTTTCCGAATTTTGTTTACAAAGTTCAGTTTTGATCCGGTTAGTCAGTTTTTAATTATCAGTTGTCAGTAGCAAGTACAAAAAGAAAAGCTCTCCTTCAAACAGGAGAGCTTTTCTTTTATTATTAAATTCTATTCCCAACTCCCAACTACTGCGCCTCCGTATAAACTCTTTCTCCGCTCAGCACACCATTCTCATTCCACATCAGCCATTTGCCGGCTTTTTGTCCTTCGAGATAATGCATTTCCATACGTTTTGTTCCCTGCTCATCCCACACCATCCAGGTTCCGTTTTTAATTCCGGCTTTATAATTTGCTTCACCGATCTTAATTCCTTTTTCGCTCCATTTTTCCCAAAGGCCATTGCGAACCCCCGCCAGAAAATTTCCTGCTTCCATCTTCGCTCCGTTTTCGAAATAATATACTGCCAGTCCTTCTGCCTTTCCTTTCAGGATAGTAAGCTCAGTTTTTTTCAGGCCATTAGAATAGTGTTCGGTAAACTGTCCGGTAAATAACTCTCCGCCGGTTTTTACATACATTCCATTTTGAATGGAAACTTCCTGCGCATTCAACATCGCTGTAGAAAAGATCGCCAGGAAAAAGAGGATTGCGACTTGTTTCATTTTGCCTCCGGGTTTAAATTGTGATTCTATTTGTTGAATCAAATTTAAAGCCTTCGTTCATCTTGGCATAATGATTACATTACAGTAACTTTACATTGATCGTAAGTTGCTGTAATTCAGCTGAATTAATTACTTAACAATGCGTAAACTTAATATTGGGAAATTGTGAATTATCGCTGCTCAAGCTCCACACTTACGGTGGTGCAATGATCGCAATTGTCTTTCACCAGCAGGCTGGAGGTGTAAGCGATATAATGAAATTCTAATTGATAACTGCCGCTTGGAAGACCAGGAATAAAAAAGTTGCCGTCGAAATCGGTGTAAGTTACAATGCTTGTCCCTTTCACGTGGACTTCCACCCCTGCAAGGGTTTCATGGTTCTGTTTATCTACAACAGTACCGCTGACAAACATTACATCGTCAGCCGGACCAGTTGCAAATAGTGCACCGGTAAAAATAAAAATGAATAGAATTGTTATAACCTTTTTCATTGCTGAATTTCTGGTACAAAGCTATATCACAAGACAAGGCCCTACGTTCAGCCTGTTTTATGATAATATGAAGGCTATGTAAAAGCCAAATGTCCCCTATGTTAAGAAAAAGGGCGATTGGAACTTAAATGTCTAAATTTGCAAACCATGAAAATTTCAGCTGAAATGAAAAAATATCTCCTCCCTGTTATAGCAATCTGCCTTTTTGCCTGTGATAAGGGGCCGACAAAAGAATCTTTGGAAATCGAAAAATCTACGTTGGCTTGCTGGAATGAAAACTGGGTGGATACCAAAGGATATGATATTTCGAAAGGGATTACGCAGCTGGATGATTACCTGTTTTCGAAAGGACTGCTGGGAAAACGTACAGTAGAAGATTATAAAAATTTTTTTAACGATACTGCGATCGTTTTTATTCCGGATTCGGTAAAAGGCAGCATGGATATGCGTATTGCTTTAAATACGGAGTTTGATGGGGCTCCAAATATTGAAGGAATGATAAAATGCTGGGAAACGAATTGGTTTAATAAACTGAATACGCTTGATACTGCCGATGTGTTGCATGGTACAGGAGTGTTGGTTGAGAAATTATCCGGCGGCGGGGATATTGAGTTCAGACTTATTCTCGACGATTTTTTTAAGGGAATGACTGAAGAGGAAATGAAACGGCCGTTGGTAAAGGATATCGCGTATTTTATTTTCTGGAAAACACGTGCGCGTGAAACGCATATTAAATTTGTGCATCCTGATGTGATGAGCAACGGAGATTCGCTTCCGCCGCCGTCAGTGCCTGTGAAGTGATATTTCTTCAGCAAGCTGTAATCTTCCAAAACGGTTCGAAACGAAAGCAGAAAAGGTAAAAATTGTTCTGTTTAAGAAAAAGAAGAGGTAAATTTAGAGTTGGAAGCTGATTCTTGTTTTTTGTCGTTAACGGAATATTCAGAATATGGAGTTTATTGATTATTACAAGATACTTGAGCTGGAAAAAACTGCCAGTGAAAGTGATATTAAAAAAGCATACCGCCGCCTGGCCCGCAAGCTGCATCCCGATCTGAATCCGAATGATGAAGGAGCGAAGAAAAAATTCCAGCAGATAAATGAAGCGAATGAAGTGCTGAGCGATCCTGAAAAAAGAAAGCAATACGATAAATACGGCAAGGATTGGAAACACGCGGAACAGTTTGAAAAAGCCGGTCAGCAACGTCAGCAAACCAATGATTCCGGTCAGCAGCAATATTCTTCTGCGGGTTTTGACGAGAGCGATTATTCTGATTTTTTCGAATCTGTTTTTGGCAGAGGTGCCGGAGGAAGAGGCAACCAGAATGCGAAATTCCGTGGACAGGATTTTCGTGCGCAGCTGAACCTTGACCTGAAAAATGTTTTTCAAAAGCACCAGCAGACATTAACGGTGAACGGAAAAAATATCCGGCTTACAATTCCTGCAGGCGTTGAAAATGGTCAGACAATAAAGATCGCAGGTCATGGCGGCGAAGGAGTGAATGGCGGACCGAAAGGCGATCTCTACATTACTTTTTCAATCGATAATCATACAAAGTTCCGGCGGGAAGCAAGCAATCTCTACGCTGATGTTGAGCTCGATCTTTATACCGCGGTTTTAGGCGGAGAAGCCACAGTCGATACGTTTGATGGAAAAGTAAAGCTGACGATAAAGCCCGGCACACAAAGTGATTCGAAAGTAAAGCTGAAAGGAAAAGGATTTCCGGTGTATAAGAAAGAAGGTGAATACGGCGACCTTTTTATAACCTGGAGAATAAAAATTCCGTCAGAACTCAGCGAAAAGGAAAAAGAATTATTCGGTGAATTAGCAAAACTCAGAAAACATGGAAACTGAAGATTTAATTCCGGTACAGGAAATTATCACGCATCACAAGATTGAAATTTCATTCCTCGATTCACTGCATGAGTTCGGATTGATTGAAATTACAACAGTGAAAGAAACGCGTTATCTTTTCAAAGGACAGCTGAGCGAGCTTGAAAAAATGATTCGTTTGCATTATGAACTGGAAATAAACCTGGAAGGAATAGAAGCGATTTCGCATTTGCTGCAGCGTGTGAATAGTTTGCAGGAAGAACTGGTTGCGGCGAGAAATCGTTTGCGGGTTTATGAAAGTGGATAAATGAAACAACTGATCCTGATATTGCTTTTTGCTTTTCTCTTTGGTGAAATTTCGATCGCACAGGATACGTTAGTGCTGGTTGGGAATTACACAGGCAATAATTTGTGTGCGCGACAATCATTTGATACTTCGGCAAGTGATTTTTGTATAAAAAAGATTCTGGTTAACGATGGCGATATTTTTTTTGAAAAAAACCCGCGTTTTACAATAAAGCTTACTTCGCTTGATCTGCATATCGACGACACCCTAAAAATCGAAATTATCCATGATGAAAATTGCTCTCCGGAATTCAATATGGAAGCTATTTGCGCAAAATGCAAATGCGATATTTTTTCAATTCATATTGAGAACGATAGCATCCTAAAATGGAGAAGCGCTGAGGATTATGACAAATTTATTTATATCGTTCAGCAATTTAAATGGAACAAGTGGATAAGCTGGGATACGATCTCAAGTGCTTATAAGAATGATACCGTAGATTATAGAACAAGGATCGGAAAATATTTGCACAGTGGAGAAAATCAATTTCGTGTAATTGCTATCAGTAAGGGCGAAACAATTTCGTCTTCAAAAGTTGTGAAAATGTCAGAAAAGAAAGGACCCGTTTTAATTCTTAATCAGTGTACCACCGACATTAAATTTAATCATGAAACTTATTGGGAAATTTATGATATGTATGGTGCAAAAATAAAACAAGGATACGGGAAAACCGTCCCCACCCAAGATCTTGACAAAGGCGGATATTTTCTCAATTATGATAATGCGACAACAGAATTTTTCAAGCGCTGAGCTTGTAATTAAAAATGCTCAACGATTCAACCTTTCCTTTTCCTCTTCATTGCTGTTTATTTCTCTTTCCTCCGATTTCAATCGTCCGAAGTTATAGCTCATGCTGAAAGAAATTCTGCGTGAATCGCTTGCCTGGTAGAAGTTCCAGTTTTGATTGTCGAATTGAGAATAGGTGTGAAATTTAAAAGTTTTGAAAACATCCCTGAATCCAATTGTGCAATCCATTTTTTCTTTAAAGAATGATTTTTGAATGGAGAAAGACATTGACCATAACGGATCGATCGTCACAATTCCATCCAGGTACGGGCCCCTGTATAATGCAGAAATTTCCATTTTCGTTTTTCCCGGGAGTAAAAATGTGTTCGATAGATTTGCATTGTAAGCGAGCGCATTTGATCTGAATGGAACTCCGGCGATAATACCTTTGTAATCGAGATAGGAAATGTTGGCATTTAAAGTAATTTCATACCATCTGGCAGGATCATATTTCACAAACAGCAGGTAAGCAAAGGCATTATTGAACGCGATATTTTCGCTGTTCGCGAAAAGAATTTTGGAGCTGTCATCCTGTGCTGTGACTTCCAGAATATAGCCATTGATACGAGAAGCGGAAATGGAATTATTTATTATTCCCTTAAAGCTATAAGTGAACTCCGCCGTGTTGCTGAAGGCAGGCTGCAAAAACGGATTTCCTTTGAAATAAGAATACTGATCGAGGAAAACGATAAAGGGATTCAGATCATCAAAGCCGGGGCGGTCAATTCGTCTGTTAAGGTTCAATTGGAAAACATGGTCTTCTGCTTTGGAATATTCAAATGAAAAATTGGGAAAAAGACTGAAATAATTTTTCGTAAAAAGAGAAACATTACCACCATTGCTTCCCTTTATCGTGGTATTTTCTCCTCTCAGTCCAAGCTGCAAACTAAAAGTTTTAAATGATTTTGAATAATTAAAATAAGCGGCGAGATTCTGCTCCTTATATAGATAATTGCTTGAAAGCGCCGTGTCCATATAGAAAGAGGAAGTTGCAATGTCCTTTCGTTCGATTAAAAACTCATTGGACTGATTTGCATAGCTTCCTTTTAATCCTGCTTCAATGGAGGATGCGGTATCCATCGGGTGAATAAAATCAAACCTGGAAGAAAATAATTGTGTGCCCGATTTATTCTTGCTCTGAAAAATATTGGGATTTTGTATTTCATTTTCGTTTGCATCATAAAAATGATTTTCGTACAAGCTCATATCTCTTCCTCCAAGGTCTGTATAATCTGCAGAGAAATTGAGCACTGTTCCAATTGTATCAAACAGATGTTCAGCGTTCAGGTTATAATTCAGGATCGTCCATGTATTGTGTCCATCCTCTGAAAAAAGATAATTTTCAAAACCGGTATTATTATAACCCGAGATTTGATTTTTCCCGTTTCCTTTTTCATTAAATACGCCCGGACCTCCGTCAATCTTAAAGCCGATGATGTTTGACTTATTCAAATACCAGTCTGCACCGATCTTCATGGCAAGCCCTGCTTCAAGAATTTTATATTCATTCTGGCTGCCAAGCGCTGTGTTTCCTGAATCAATTTCAATCGTTCTATAAAATTCAGTATTGATCAAATACGTGTTGTATGTTCTGTCAACACTGGTAAAAATGGAAATTTTTTCATTCTTATAATTTAATGCAAGCCCATAGCTGGCTTGATTATATATCCCCTGCGAAATTTCCGTATAAGCTGATCCGTTGAAACCTTTCTGCTGATTTTTTTTAGTGACGATATTGATCATTCCTGAAGTGCCTGCTGCATCGTATTTCACCGGAGGATTTTTCAGCACTTCAATTTTCTGAATGGTTGCTGCGCTCATTCCCTTCAGAATATTTAATACCTGATCATTTGACATGTGCTGCACGCGCCCGTCGATCATGATGATCACACCCGTTTTCCCCAGTAAGGTGATGTTGTTATTGGTAACACTTACTCCGGGAAGCGTGAATAATAAATCATAAACAGAATTTCCTCTCGCCAACGGACTATTTTCGACATTGACCGTAACATTTCCGTTTTTAAATTCAACAGTTGGTGTGATGGAAGAAATCGTTACTGCGTCAAGCAATACAGACTTCCTTAATGAAATATCATGCGAAACATACGATTGCAGACTGTCGAAATGAAATGAATCGCTCCATGCAACGGCGTATCCTGTGGCGGAGATCTTCAGAAAATAATTTCCGGATTTTACATTGTTGAATATGAAAACTCCGTTATCATCACCAAGCGTGCCCTGTATAATTGTGCTGTCGCCTGTTCGTTCGAGCGCAACCACAGGATAAGGAACAGGAACCTGCAGCGAATCAGTGATTCTTCCGCTTATCGAATTCTGGCTGCATACCATCGATGAAATAAAAAGAAGAATTAAAATTATCGCTGTGCGCAAGAGGATGAAATTTGTGAGAGAGAAAAATTCTTTAAAATTTATAATATTACTTCGTTACCGTCCAGACAGGTCTGAAGCCAATCATTGCGGATGCATTGGTAATTCCTGCATATTGTTCTGGCGCCTCTATCAAAATATTATTCACATCGCTGTTCCAGTTTCCGCCAAGGGCCAATGCCGCTCCTTTTTTCGCTTGACCATCTGCTTTCCATTCCCAAACCATTTCAGAAACGTTTCCCATCATGCAATACTGGCCATAATCGCTGGGATTATAGGAAGTAACCGGAGCCGTTAGAAGAGTGTCAATAGCAAGTCCCGCAGTGGTAATAATACTTCGGTGAAATCCGCCTTGCTTTGGTTTTCCATTCCATTGATAAGGACATTCGCCAGCAGGTTTCAGATGATCTTTCGAAACTTCAAAATTAAAATTGCAGAGATAACATCCACGCGCGTTATAAACTTCTTTGCTTACAAATTGCCAGGGGTATTTTATATTCAGGCTGTCTTTTCCTGCACGTGCCGCACAAATCCATTCCACATTGTACGGTAATCTGACATCATTTATACCCTTAAACTCTTTTGTCAGCTTTATTTCTTTACTCTTGATGGCATCTTGCATCGATTTGGTAAGCCAGTAACAATATAATTCCGCCCCTGCCCTTGACATATTTACCGCGGGAAAATCATTGTATTTAAAACTTGAGAAATATACATTTTCAAATTCGGGAGCGCCTGCCGTTTTCCATCCATCCTTAATCGGTACTGCAGTTAAATAATCTTCAAACTTGCCTTGCACCAAAAGATCATTCAGGAAAGTGCGGTACTCCAGGTTTGAAACTTCTGTGTTTTTAATATTGAAGGCCTGAACGGAAACGATGGCGCCGTTTACTTTTGTCGTGCTCATCGGTACAAACGCATAAATTTTCTTTTTTGGATTTGCGATATCCTTCAACATTTTTAATTTGTCTTTCGCGGTTTGTTTTATCTCCGCTTCACTTAGCGCTGGAATATCTTCATAAGCATAACCCGCATCTTCCGGAATGTGAAAAGTGGTTGGAATGTAATTCCGGTCAGCGCCATTACTTATCTGGCTGATCGTTGTTTCTTCTGTTGAATCGTTCAAGACAAATACAAGCGGATTCGCTACCGGAACGGGATCTGTTTCAATTTCCTGTTGTTTTGCAACGGGCAATGGAGTGTAAATTGAATTTTGTTTTTTGCCCTGAATGCTCGTGTTTGATGAAACCGCGTTTTCTTTTGTTGTTGAATTGAAATAAAGAGCGGCGAGAATAGTGCCAACGAACAGCAGGGCGATAAGGAAAATGTTCAGCCTGAATTTATTGCGCTTTCCGAAATTATAAGCCAGCTTTTCAATAACGAGGTTGCTTTTACTTTCGGAAAGTGTTGCAGCATTTTCCGAATTGAAGATATGTTGTGCAATGGTTTCCATCATTTTTTCGCTTGCAATAAATTTCTTTTCTGTAGCGAGCAGGGCATGGTTCAGCAGCACATCGAAATGCTGGTCTGAAAAATCGAATTGTTCTGTGAAGTCTTTCATGCCTGTTGTGATTTATCCAATGTTGTATTGACAGCACCGCCATTTGTCGTTTTCATTTTTTCAGCTAAACGTTCAGCCAGCTTTTTCTTCAATCGCCCGTAATACACTTTTAACTGGTCTTCCGGCTTTCCGGTGTATTTCGTGATCTCGCTGTACGGAACATCCTGGCTGCGCATGAGCAGTAAGATCCTTTCCCAGTCTTCCAGCTGATCAAGCTCGGCAACTAAAAGTTTCATCGATGGGGAAGGAGCGGTGTCATTCGGCGGAATTTCATTCCCGTGAAAAGATTCATCCAGCTCAATAATTTCTACCGGCAGATTTTTTTTATCGCGATAGAAATTCCGCAGATAATTAATAAAAACTGTAAAAACAAAAGCTGAGAATTTTGCTTCACCCGAAAATTGATACGATGCATTCGTTTCAATAACCCTATAAAGCGTTTTATAAACCAAATCCCAGTTCTCATCCTCACCAATCTTCCATTTATTCCGCGCATAACCGAACAGCTTTTTGCCATAACGCTCATACAAAACCCGGATGGATTCCTTGTCCTTGTTTTTAATCAGCTCATATGTCGGTTGCAGTTCAGCCATTCAGATGTTGTGCCTTTTCTTATAAGAACACAGTTTGGTAACAAATTACCAATTACCAATTACCAATTGTGAAAGTGGATATCTCGTCTGCGCTCGATTGGGAAAATGGAAATTAGGGGCGAAGAAAAAAATAATTACTAATTACCAGATTACCAATTACCAATTCAGGGCAGGACGGCGATGTCCGATCTCGCACTGTGAAACTAATGAACCTATCATTGCTGCTTGAAAATGAGGTAATTGGTATTCTTTTCATTGGTAATTGGTAATCCGGTAATTGGTAATTTTTCATGTGTATTTGATAATTGATCCTTATCTTCGTTTACCCCTTAAAACATTGAAAAACCTGATATGTCTGCTTCCGTGACTGAACAACGCGCAAAGGCCGGAGCCGTTCCTGTTTCTGTAGCACTGAAAGCTTTTGAGCTGATGTCTACAGCAAAAGCGATGACGGAAATTTACGAGGCGAACCGCGAAATTACTTCCAAATACGTACACGCAACTTCCCGCGGTCATGAAGCAATCCAGCTTGCGCTCGGGTTGCAGCTGAAGCCACAGGATTTTCTCTCCGCATATTACCGCGACGACAGCATTATGCTCGGAATAGGTATTCAGCCTTTTGAGCTGATGCTGCAGCTGATGGCCAAACGCGATGATCCGTTTTCGGGTGGAAGAACGTATTACTGTCACCCGAGCCTGCGCCGCGATGATATGCCCAAAATTCCGATGCAAAGCTCTGCAACCGGAATGCAGGCGATCCCATCAACTGGTGTGGCAATGGGATTACAATATTTAGAACAGCAGAATTTAGCAGCAGATTTCGGCGACGATAAACCGATCACTGCTTGCTCTTTGGGCGATGCGTGCATTACAGAAGGCGAAGTTTCAGAAGCATTTCAAATGGCTGTGCTGAAAAAACTCCCTATTCTTTATCTCGTTCAGGATAATGAATGGGATATTTCTGCAAAAGCGAAAGAAATACGTGCGCAGGATGCAACTGAATACGCGAAAGGTTTTAAAGGACTTGAAACCCGCACGATCGACGGAACAGATTTTATGCGCAGCTATGAAGTGATCCGTGATGTGATCGCTATCATGCGTAAAGAACGCAGACCGTTTTTAATTCATGCGAAAGTTCCATTGCTCAATCACCATACTTCCGGCGTGCGCAAAGAATGGTATCGTGATGACCTGGAAGAAGCGGCGAAAAAAGATCCTTATCCGAAACTTCGCAACCAATTGCTCGTTTCCGGAATTGACGCGAAAGAGCTTGATGAAATAAATAAACGCGCAGTAGAAAAAGTTGCTGAAGATTATCAACGCGCACTTGCTTCGGAAGATCCGCGCCCGGAAGATTTATTTACACATGATTTTGCTCCGACACCTGTCACAGAAGAAAAAGGAATCCGTGAGCCGCAAGGAAAAGAAAAAACCGTGATGGTGGATTCCGCATTGTTTGCTGTGCAGGAAATTATGGCGAAACATCCGGAAGCATTGTTGTACGGACAAGATGTTGGCGGAAGATTAGGCGGCGTTTTTCGTGAAGCGGCAACGCTTGCACAGAAGTTCGGCGACAATCGTGTTTTTAATACTCCTATACAGGAAGCATTTATCATTGGCAGCACGGTCGGAATGTCGGCCGCGGGTTGCAAACCTATTGTAGAAGTTCAGTTCGCTGATTATATCTGGCCCGGCCTGAATCAATTATTTACAGAAGTTTCCCGTTCGAATTATTTGTCGAATGGAAAATGGCCTGTCAGCTGTGTGATTCGTGTGCCGATTGGAGCGTATGGAAGCGGCGGACCGTATCACAGCTCGAGTGTGGAATCTGTATTGGCGAATATCCGTGGAATCAAGATTGCATACCCAAGCACCGGCGCTGATCTGAAAGGTTTGATGAAAGCTGCTTATTACGATCCGAATCCGGTTGTAATGCTGGAGCATAAAGGATTGTATTGGTCAAAGATCAAAGGAACAGAAGAAGCGAAAACAATCGAGCCTGACGAAAATTATATTATTCCATTCGGAAAAGCGCGTATGGTGCAGGCAGCAGAAGTTGCAAAAGACAAAACCACGCTCACCGTTATTACGTATGGAATGGGCGTGTATTGGGCAAAAAATGCAGCGAAAAATTTTCCGGGTAGAATCGAAATCATCGATCTCCGCACGATTGTTCCGCTGGATGAAGAAGCAATTTTCAATTCTGTCCGCAAGCATAGCCGTTGCCTCGTAGTTACCGAAGAGCCCGTCAATAACGGTTTCGCGCAATCCATCGCCGGAAGAATTTCAAAAACCTGTTTCGAATCTTTAGACGCACCAGTCGATATCATCGGCGCTGAAAATCTACCGGCCATTCCGTTGAATTCTATTTTAGAATTTACCATGTTGCCGAATGCAGATAAAGTTTCATCGGCAATAGAAAAATTGCTTTCTTATTAACTTAGTGCCTTGGTGGCAAACATACATGTTAAGTAAAATCCGCATCGACAAAAAATTCTGGATCAATTTAATCTGCTTCATTCTCGGCGGTATATTGCTTGTGTATTTAATTTTCAAATACCGCGTAGCGCCATCCATTCCTTTCAACGATCTGCAGCTTAAAACTCCCGAAGGCCAGGTCGTGAAGCTTTCCGATTACAAAGGCAAAGTCATTTTCCTGAATTTCTGGGAAACATGGTGCGGCCCCTGCGTGCAGGAAATGCCAACCATCGAAGAAGCTCGTACCCAGATTGACAGCACGAAAATGGTTTTCATCACCATCGCCGAAGAAGATCCTGCAAAAATTGCAGCATTTCGCGATCGGCACGATTACAAATTCAAGTACTTCATCAGCGATAAAAAATTTAGTGAGCTTGGAATAAATACTTATCCGACTTCTTATATTATTGACAAGGAAGGAAAGATTGTGCTGACAAAGATCGGCGGCGTAGACTGGGCCACACCTGAAATGATCAGGCTGATGGAGGATCTTGCGAAATAATTTGCCTCTGTAAAAAGCCCTTTCGAACAATGACAAGTCCCATCGGGACGAGATTTTTGTAAAACAAAAAAGTTAGCCCTTATAAAGCCCTGTAAGGGCGACATTTTTCTCCCCGCGTATTGCTATGGACAAATAATATCTATTGGAGGATCTTTCGAAATAATTGCATAAAGTGGTCT
>JALYQL010000256.1 GCA_030855855.1 Bacteroidota bacterium
TGACACTTGGGTTGAGAAATCGTTTCGGCTTCTACAGCATTTTCATCATGACCATTCCCTACTGTATGATCCATTTCGGTAAACCAATGCCTGAAACGTTCGGAGCAATCGCTGCAGGATTTGTTCTGGGAACGCTGGCCATGAAAAGCCGTTCCATTTTTATGGGGGTGTTAATACATTACAGCGTTGCGATTACGATGGATATTTGTTCGTTGTGGAGGAAAGGAATGTTTTGAAGGAAATTTTAGAATAAATGGATTTTAGATTGTTAAAAGGTTGATATTGCTCTCCGAATCCGGCAGTTAATTCGTTCGTTTATTCGTATTCCACATTCCAATATAAAATCTAAAATTACCCATTCTGAAATCCTGCTGCAATGAAAAGGATATCTTAAACTAGTGCGATGCATTTCATTCGTTTAATTTCTTTTGGCTTAATTCTTTGTTTCTGTTTGTCAGGCACAGCACCTGAAGCGCGGTTAAACATGGAAGCGATTGCAAAGAAATTTCCTTACGGAAAATTGAAAGAATACCGGATCAGCAATAATCTTAAGCTAACTGCGCCGGTGGATAATGAACTTTTCATGCAATTATTTCAAAACTTCAAAACTGCCCCCCGCATCAGCATTAACAAAGGTCTCACCCACGAACAAATCCATAAAGGGGAAGATTACTTGTTGGGAAATCACGGCCGTATGAAAAACGGACACGGTGATGATAGTGTAGATGTCATTACTGTGCTTGTCAGCTATAAAGGAAAAAGCGAGATTTACTTTCTTTGTTATGCATCAGCTGATTGGGAAGAAACAGAAGATGAATTTCATAACTCAAGGAAAGGAGAAATTACACGTCCTTACCTCGGACCATCTCTTGCGGAAAATTACCAAACGGATTCTACTTTATTTGAAAGCTATTCGACTTTTTCCGATGACAATACCTATCGAAAAACCTCTGTATATAAACGTAAAGACGGAACCTGCCTTGATTCAACAATAGAGATCTTCGGAATCCATTACTTTGATATGGCCGTAATGGAAGATAACGCGCGATATACGAATGGAAAGCTGCAGTATGATTTTACCGATCCCAAAAACAAGTAAGCGCTGGCTAATACTCATCTCATCATCACACAATCATTCCTTCGTATATTCGTATTCCACATTCCAATCTAAAATCTAAAATCACCAAATCTAAAATTTCTTCCAAGTGAAAAAAATAATCACAAGCAAAAACGCTCCAGATCCTATCGGACCTTATTCTCACGGTGTTCTTCACGGCAATATGCTTTTCGTTTCAGGGCAAGTCGGTAAACATCCGCAGACCGGCGAAATTCCTGACGATATTGAAGGACAAACTTCACGTGTCATGGAAAATATCGAAGGCATTTTAAAAGATGGCGGAATGAATTTTTCAAACGTAGTGAAGACAACAATCTTCCTCACCGACTTCAAAGATTTCGCCACAGTAAACGCGATCTACGGTGCCTGCTTCACCGGAGATTACCCCGCAAGAGAAACTGTTGAAGTTTCAAGATTACCGCTTGATGTTCTGGTAGAAATTTCCGTGATCGCGATCAAATAGTTTCGAGTTGGAAAAAGTTTAAAAAGTTTCGAGTTGAAAAAAGTTTAATACGTTTCGACTTATAAGAAGTTGAAAAAAAACTGGCCCGGGTTGAAAAACAAA
Organism: Bacteroidota bacterium; assembly: GCA_030855855.1. GTDB lineage: Bacteria > Bacteroidota > Bacteroidia > Palsa-965 > Palsa-965. Next base: position 1,683 of record JALYQL010000256.1, read on the forward strand.
AACCCGAAACTATTTAAACTAAAAACTATGTGTGGCATAACCGGTGGCATTGCTTTTACTGAAAAAGGAAAAAAATATCTCGAAAATATCGGTGATGCGGTGAAATCTTTACACCATCGCGGGCCTGACGGAAACGGGATTTTTAAAGACGGCAATGTTGTTTTAGGTCATACGCGTCTTGCGATCATCGATTGCTCTGAAATTGCTGCGCAGCCTTTTACTTCTAATGATGAGCGTTACACGATTGTCTTTAATGGCGAGATTTTCAATTTCAAAGAGCTGCGTGCTGAGCTGGAAAAAAATGGCGTAAAGTTCCGCTCGCAAAGTGATACCGAAGTTTTGCTGGAATTGTACGCGAAAGAAAAAGAAAGCTGCCTGCCAAAGCTCAACGGATTTTTTGCTTTTGTCATTTACGATAAAACAGAAAAATCGCTTTTTATGGCGCGGGATCGTTACGGTGAAAAGCCGCTTGTCTATTATTTCGATACGGATGTTCTGGTATTCGGATCAGAATTAAAAGCGCTCACTGCATTCGGGATTCCGAAGACCGCTTCCATTTCTGTGCTTGCGGATTATTTGCACCTGAATTATATTCCGCAATATTCGGATGGAATTCTTGAGCAGACTTATTACCAGAAAAAAGGCGTTTACACAACGATCAGCAACAACGAAGCTTCGTATGCCAATTCAAAACGCTGGTATGGTTTTCCTGAGCAGCCGGAGAAATATCTTATTCCTTCTTATAACGAAGCAAAAGTTCAGCTGCGTTCTTTGCTTGAAAAAGCAGTGGAATACCGGTTGATCGCTGATGTTCCGCTCGGTTCTTTTCTGAGCGGCGGACTCGATTCATCTATCATCACCGCGCTGGCCGCAAAACAAAAAAATAATTTCCAGACGTTTTCAATTGGTTTTGCTGATGAACCTTTTTTTGATGAAACAGCTTATGCAGAACAAGTCGCAAAACACCTGGGAACAAAACACCATGTTTTTTCACTGACAAATAAAGACCTGCTTGAATCGCTCGGATCATTTTTTGAAAATCTCGATGAGCCATTTGCAGATTCGTCGGCGCTTGCTGTAAATATTCTCGCGCGTGAAACACGGAAACATGTGACCGTCGCGCTTTCCGGCGATGGCGCAGATGAATTATTCGGCGGCTATAACAAACACGAAGCAGAACTACGCATCCGGAAAGAATCGTTTGCGAATTCATTGATAAAAACCGGTAAGCCTCTTTGGGAAATTCTGCCTGCTTCGAGAAATTCCGCCCTTGGAAATAAAGTCCGGCAGCTTCGTAAATACGCGAATGGCGGGAAACTTTCTGCTGCCGATCGTTATTGGAAATGGGCAGGATTCGCAGATGAAAAAGAAATTGAGCAGCTTTTAGTTTCAGGCTCTTTTTATTCGACTGGAAAAAATAAAAAGATCTACACCGGCGGAATTTCTGCCAGCGGAAGCTTCAACGATGTGCTGCAGGCAGATATGCAGCTTGTGCTCGAAGGCGATATGCTCGTAAAAGTCGACCGCATGAGCATGATGCACGCGCTTGAAGTGCGCCCGCCTTTCCTGGATCATCATGTGGTCGATTTTGCCATGCAGCTTCCCGCATCGTACAAGATCGAGCCCGGCAACCGGAAAAAGATTCTCAAAGAAACATTTGCTGATCTTTTACCTGCAGAAATTTATTCAAGAAAAAAACAAGGCTTCGAAGTTCCGCTATTAAAATGGTTCAAAGGCGAGCTGCGCGGAATGATTGACGAGCTGCTGAATGAAAAATCCCTCCGCGAACAAAATATTTTTCAACCGGAAGAAGTAAAACGCATCCGACAGCAAATGAATTCAAATAATCCCGGTGATTCAGCAGCAAGGATCTGGGGATTAATTGTGTTTCAGAAATGGTGGCTGAGGTATTGTCAGTAGGCAGTGGGCAGTAGGCAGTGGTCAGTGGTCAGTGGGCAGTGGGCAGTGG
>JALYQL010000275.1 GCA_030855855.1 Bacteroidota bacterium
CATACAAGCGACCCATGCATAGTCTGAGAAAATTGCCTCAACAATCTGTGTAATCTGCGTAATCTGTGGCTTATCTTTGCGCGTGCAAAATCGCAAGCTTCTTCACTGGATCATTTTCATAGCGCTCGCATTGACGTGGGGAAGCTCCTTCATTCTCATGAAACGCGGAATGGATGCTTTCTCCAGCAGCCAGGTTGCAGCGTTACGCATCTTCATTGCTTTTCTTTTTTTACTTCCTATCGCGCACCGGCACATCAATAAAAAATTATTTCCGTTGATCCCGGGATTTGCGGGAATGGGAATTTTCGGAAATCTTATTCCGGCATTTCTGTTTACAAAAGCGGAGACGATGATCAGCAGCGCACTTACGGGAATGCTGAATTCACTGACACCTGTTTTTGCACTTGTGCTCGGACTTGCCATTTTCAAAAACAAAGTAAGATGGATACAGGTAATCGGATTATTGATCGGGCTTGGTGGCGCCATCGGATTACTTTCATTGGGAAAAGGCAATGTGAATGAAGGACAGGAAAATGCAAATGATATTTTCATCGGTGGTGGGCTTGTCGTGCTCGCGACATTCTTGTATGGTTTGTCTGTAAATATTATCAAGGCAAAACTTGACGGCGTGAACCCTGTAACAGCGACGGTTTTTGCATTATGCATTATCGGTCCTATGGCGGGAATTTATTTATTCACCACCGATTTTTTTCACCGCATGGCGACTCATCCGCTGGCATGGGAAAGTCTTGGTTACATAAGCATCCTGGCCATATTCGGAACAGCATTGAGCGTCATTGTTTTTAACGTGCTCATCCGGGAAGCAGGAACACTGTTTGCATCTTCTGTTACTTATTTAATTCCCGTTGTAGCAATGGGTTGGGGCGCATTTGACGGAGAAATAATTTCGGCTTTTCACATCTTATTCATCCTTGTAATTTTGTGCGGCGTATGGCTGGTCAATAAAAAGGGTACGAAAAACGAAATAAGGGCGTAAAAGTTCGAAAAGCGAAATGGGTCCAAAAAATCAAAAAGTACAATCCTACAGGTTTTGTACTTTTTCGTTTTTCGCACTTTTTAGTATTTAATTTCGTTTTTCGTACCCACCCCGCGTACATTTGTCGACATGGAGCAGCTCCGCCTTTCCGAACTCTGCAGACTTGTCAATGATGCGTTGCAAAATGCGTTCAATGAGCGCGCGTTTTGGGTGCTGGCGGAGATCAAAGAGCGGAATGATAAGGGCGAGTATATTTATTTTGAGCTGGTAGAAAAAGCGGCGAACGGAACTGAAGTCATCGCACGCATTAACGCGAGTGTCTGGCGAAAGGAAGCATTGGCTGCCTTCCGCAATTTTGAAGATATAACGGGAAAACGCCCCGAAAAAGGAATGCAGGTTTTGGTAAAAGCCGGTGTGAATTATCATCCTGTTTATGGATTAAGCCTGCAGCTTTTCGATATTGATTCGCAGCACATGTTGGGCCAGCTCGAATTGCAGCGGAGAAAAACCATTGAACAGCTTTCTACAAAACCGGGAATCCGCCTTGCCGATAATATTCTTTACACGCCGAATAAAGAGCTGGAGCTTTCGCCGGTGATCAAACGTATTGCATTGATCACTTCCGCTTCTGCAGCGGGCTACCAGGATTTTCTACATACCCTGGAGGAAAATATTTTCGGGTATAAGTTTTCCATCGAAACGTATTTTTCCATTTTACAGGGAGAAAAAGCGGCGGAGCAGATGAAAGAACAATTGCTTAAAATATTCGAAGATTCGAAGATTCGAAATTTTGACGCGGTGGTTTTTATTCGTGGTGGCGGAGCGCAAAGCGATCTGCTTCCTTTCGATCAATTTAATTTAGCGCATGCTGTTGCGCGGTTTCCGATTCCCGTTATTACGGGCATCGGGCATTTGCGAAATGAAAGCATTGTGGATATGGTGGCGCATACTTCTACAAAAACGCCTACCCGCGCGGCTGAGCTGATTATTGCGCATAACCGTGCATTCGAAGAAGAAATTATGGACCTGCGCGAATTGATAACGATTCGTTCAAATGCATTGCTTACAAAACATCACCGTAAGCTCGATCATATATCTGCTATTCTTACCAATGGAACGCTTCAATTGCTCAATACAAACAGCAATCAGCTAAACCGCATTCTCGAAAAAATTTCGTCCGGCTCTGCGAAGTTCATTAAATCGGAGCAGCAAGAGCTGGATGAAATGCAAAGAGATTTCAAAGGTTTATCCGAACGTTTTCTCGACCGGCAAAAACACCGCATTGATCTGCTGCAGGAACGTGTAAAAAACCTTTCGCCGGAAAATGTATTGAAGCGTGGTTATGCCATGATTAAAAAAAATGATCAGCTGATTGTTTCGGCCGCGCAGGTTAAAAAAGGTGATGAACTAAAAATTGTGATGCATGATGGAGAATTCAGCTCATCCGTTACTTCCGAATAAAATTCATTCAATTTAAAATAGTTGACTATGGCAAAAGACTTAACCTATACAGACGCACTAAACGAGCTCAACGAAATCTCTCATGCAATCGATAACGAGAGTATTCCGCTGGATGAACTTGCGAAGAAAGTAAAACGTGCTTCCGAGCTGATTGCTATTTGCAGGACGAAGCTGCGTTCTACTGAAGATGAAGTGAAGAAGATCATTGGTGAAATGGGAGAAGGGAAATAGTTCGGAGTTGGGAGTTTTGAGTTCGGAGATAATAAGATTTTGGTGCAATATTCAGTAATCTTTTAGAAATGAAAAAGTCAAATTACCTTTCAGAAGAACAATGGGCGGAAGTTGACCGTCGAAGTGCGGAGATAAAAAGTGGAAAGGCAAAGATGATTTCGCATTTAGAATTGATGAAAAAATTAAAAGCTAAATTAGGCTTACTTCGGCCATAACTCATGAAAAACATCATCATCACCGGCAGCAATGGAATGATCGGAGGGTTGATTCTTCAGGAATGTCTTAACCGTCCTGACGTTGCAAAAGTCACTTCCATCGTTCGCGGCAAGTCTGGAATTGCACATGCGAAGCTGGTGGAAATTATTCATGAGAATTTTCTAGATTATTCTTCCATCGCTGAACATTTCAAAAACCAGGATGCCGCTTTTTATTGCATTGGCGTATATACCGGACAGCTTCCGAAAGATGAATTCCGGAAGATCACGGTTGATTTCACAAAAGCATTTGCAAAAACCTTACGCGAAAATTCAGCGAAGGCAACTTTTTGCTTTTTAAGCGGACAAGGTGCAGATCAAAAAGAAAAAAGCT
>JALYQL010000309.1 GCA_030855855.1 Bacteroidota bacterium
GTGCGGAGCATTTTCATAGGGTAGAATTTTACGTGACAAAGATGGGACAACTGTGTTTGAAATAAAAGAATGTTTTGGAATTTTCTTACGCATCCAAGCGGGCGCATTTTGCAATCTCAGCAGATTCAGGCAATGAGGATTGTTGTGTAAACCTACCCGCTTTTATTTCATTCTCCCCGTCATCTGTGAAATCTGTAACTACCTTTGAGCCCGTGCAGGAAAGCCGCCGGAATTATCTCCTTCTTCATTTCATCGTTTTTATCTGGGGCTGGACGGCTATCCTCGGCAAAGTCATTACGCTGAATGCTTTTAAATTAGTGTGGCTGCGCATTCCTATTGCTCTGGCAGGAATTCTGGCTTTTCTTCTCATCACCCGCAAACCGATTGCGACCACACGACAAAACCTTTGGAAATACCTTGCCACCGGATTAATTGTGGCTTTGCACTGGATCTGTTTTTACGGCGCCATCAAAGAAAGCAATGTTTCTGTCACACTTGCCTGCTTTTCTACCGGCTCCCTTTTTACGGCGCTTATTGAACCGCTTTTTCTGAAAAGGAAAATCCGTATGTATGAACTCGTTTTTGGTGCGATGGTCGTCGGGGCACTATGCCTCATTTTTGGTGTCGAGACGCATTACAAATGGGGAATTTACCTCGGAGTTCTGGCGGCATTAACATCTTCCATCTTCGGCGTGATCAACGGCTATATGGTGCAGCGTGGGCATAATGGAACGATCATCTCGCTGTATGAAATGCTGGGCGGATTTATCGGAATGACGATCTTCGTGCTAATCGTAAAACCATGGGACGGTCCATGGATTTCCATGTCAGGCAGCGATCTTTTTTATATGCTTATTCTCGGTATCGCAGCCACTACAGTGCCGTTTCTCATCAGTCTGTACATTTTAAAAACGGTAAGCCCGTACACCGTTTCCCTCACCCTCAACCTGGAAACAGTTTACGGGATTGTCTTTGCCTATTTCATCTTTCATGAAGAGCAGCAGCTCACCGGTTACTTCTATATAGGAGCAGCCATTATTCTATCCACCGTGTTTTTAAACGGGTGGATGAAAATGAGGAGGTGAAAAAAATGTACGATTTACGATGTGGGATGTAGGATTTGAAAGCATTGTCATCCAAATCTCATAAATCATAATTCGTATTTCGTACATCGTAAATCCACATTTGGGGAATCCTCTCCTCACCTGTTCTCCCTGCATTATTCGCAACTGTTTGATTCTCAGAAATCATACGTGTGGCATAATATTCCGATAGGAGGATTAACTAATATCCTCCCGGCTATTGCCGGGACTAAAAAATCAAATTATGAAAAAGTCATTTCTTTTCGGTTGTTTTCTGTTAGCAAGCGTCTTGACGTTTGCGCAGGATCTCCCTAAAACATCAAAGTTCTCAATCGGGCCATCTGTTGGCTTCGGTCATTCGTACCTCACACCTTTTAATTGCGAATTCTTTCCAACATGGAGCGCAGGAATTATTTCTGTTTACGCGCCAATAAAATGGTTCGGATTAGGAGTTGATGTTCGTTATTCTTCTGAAGGTAGCAGAACAAAAATTCAGGAGGGCGGAACACGTACAACTACTCTTAACTATATCCGTGTGCCTGTTAAAGCAATGTTCTTTTTTGGAGATGTGGAAGATGATTTTCGTCCGAAAGTAACTGTTGGTCCAAGCTTCGGATTCCTTGTTTCAGAAACTGATCCTTACGATGCTAAAGTATGGCCTTTTGATGCCGGCATAAATGCATCACTCGGATTTAACTACCGTTTGAAAGAAGCAGTTTGGTTAAATACAGATATTAATTTCTACCAGGGATTAACTGATGTCCGTCGTGAATCAGGAGTTCAGGAAAGAAATGCAAATATTGGCCTCAATCTCGGAATAGCTTTCGGGCTGTAAGCGATAGCAATATTGGTCAAAAAGAAAGCCGCTCTCTAAAAAAGGGCGGCTTTTGAATTTTTTGGGCGGGTACGAATAACAGGGGTACGAATTACGAATCAAAAACGAATGTACGAATGTCTGGGTACGAATTACGAATCAAAAACGAATATTCGAATAGTAAGGAAAGGATTGATTTTATGTCTTTTTTGTAGTTTTCTTGTGATTCGCAATTCGTTCCCCCTCATAGTAATTCGTTCCCTGCTTATCTTTGTAGTGTGAATTTATTCCTTCCCTATTCCGGCAGCCTTACTTCTTACACCCGCTTTAAAACACGAGTCGTAAACATCGGTGATGTTCCTATGGGAGGAGATTTTCCTATCCGCCTGCAATCGATGACCACAACCGATACGCTCGATACCAAAGCGACGGTTGAACAATCCATTCGCATGATCGAAGCAGGATGTGAATATGTACGCATCACTGCGCCGAGCATGAACGAAGCGCGCAATCTGGAAAACATAAAAAAAGAGCTTCGCCGCCGTGGCTATAACGCGCCGCTGGTTGCAGATATTCATTTCACACCAAATGCCGCCGAGCTCGCCGCACGTATCGTGGAAAAAGTTCGTGTGAACCCGGGTAATTATGCCGACAGGAAAAAGTTCGAGCATATTGAATATACTTCCTCCACTTACGATCTTGAATTGGCGCGCATCCGTGAACGTTTTATTCCGCTCATCAAAGTGTGCAAAGAATACGGCACTGCTATGCGCATCGGCACTAATCACGGTTCGCTGAGCGATCGCATTTTAAGCCGTTATGGTGATACGCCATTGGGAATGGTGGAATCGGCGATGGAATTTCTTCGCATTTGTGAAGCTGAAAATTACCACAGCATTGTGCTTTCTATGAAGGCGAGCAATCCGCAGGTAATGGTGCAGGCGTATCGTCTGCTCGTGCAGCATATGATGCAGGCAGGAATGAATTACCCGTTGCATCTTGGCGTAACTGAAGCAGGCGATGGTGAAGACGGCAGAATTAAATCGGCAGCCGGCATTGGCACATTGCTGGAAGATGGACTGGGCGATACGGTCCGCGTTTCATTGACAGAGGATCCTGAGTTTGAAATCCCTGTGGCGAAAATGCTCGTTGACAGGTATGCCCAAAGAAAAGATCATGCGCCAATTCCGGAGCTGAAGATAGAGTCGGAAAAAATAATTCTTCCATATTCACCTTACGAATACAATCGCAGAAGCACAGAGGCTGTTCAGAATATCGGCGGGTCAAACGTTCCCCGTGTCATTGCAGATTTTTCGGATAAAGAGGAAATTACACCGGCATCTTTTTTCGCGGCTGGAAATAATTATTCTGTTCCTCTCGACAAATGGAATCTTTCCGACCAGGCATGCGATTATGTTTATGCAGGCGATCACGAAGTGAATTTTGAAATTCCGGGAACGCTTGGAATTATTGTCAATGGAAAACAATGGGCCAGTCAAAAACCTGCAGAGCGTCATTATCCTGTTTTTTGCGGAGAAGATTATTTCACCGCTGAAAAAAAATCTTCTGAATTAAATTTCATCGCGGCGGATATTAAAATTCTTTCGGATGAATTTATTTCCAAAATAAAAAACGACAAAACGATCGTGCTGGTGCTGCACACCTCAAATGCACATGCAATGCCTGAAATGCGTCGCGCAATTATTTTATTGATGGAAAATAATTGCACTGTTCCTGTCATACTCAAACGCAGCTACAAAGGTGCGGATGAGAATATGTTCCGTTTGTATTCTGCTACAGATCTCGGCGGATTATTCCTCGACGGTATGGGCGACGGCACGTGGATCAGCGCGAAGCCGGCAGTGAATGCAAAGATTGCCAACAGCACTTCTTTCGGAATTTTACAGGCCACACGCACCCGCATTTCAAAAACAGAATATATTTCCTGCCCGTCCTGCGGAAGAACACTTTTTGATCTGCAGGAAACCACAAATAAGATCCGTCAACGCACCGAACATCTTAAAGGAGTGAAGATCGGAATCATGGGCTGCATTGTAAATGGTCCGGGAGAAATGGCAGATGCAGATTATGGCTACGTCGGAACAGGTCCGGGGAAAATTACTCTTTACAAAGGGAAAGAAATAGTAAAGAAAAATATCGACGAGAAAGACGCGGTTGATGCGCTCGTAGGATTAATACGCGAACACGGGGATTGGATTGAGAAAAATTAGCCCCATTTATCTTAAAACCGTCTTCCATCCCGGCCTTGGCTTTTGTCTGTTTCAGGGCTGAAATTCCACACTTATTAACATTTTCCGGGCTCGCTTTTTGGTCATTTTTTGGTTGAAAGCCCTGTTAATGCTGCAAAGTTGTCGAAATCAACAATGTGTTATTAACAACTAAAAAACGCCCACACAGATGGCTTTGGCATGTGGCTTAATTTTGGGCTACAAACATTTACTATGAAGAAGATATTTTTACTCGCAGCGTTTGTTTTACCGGTTTTCGCTTTTGCAGGCGGACCAAGTGTTTTAAGCGCTATCGTTCCACAATACATGCAGGGCGTTAACGGAACCAATAACAGCCGTGTTCCGATCTGGTTCTGGGGACAAATTGCGGGTCTTACGCCTGCCGGAGTTTATCATTATTACACCACCATGGATACGCTCAATGCATCTTCAACATCAAACGGAGCGGGCAATCCCTATTTTCTTAATCCAACAACCGGTGTTATCCGACGGACAACAAATCCATCAATGACCGCAAATACCGGTTACGATTCCCTGGTAGCAGATAGTCTCGGCGTTATTGAAGCCTGGTTTGCAGTAGAGCCTACAGGCAACGGAAGATTTACGCCAGGCGCAATTGTATATCCGAAGATCATGCTCAATAACGGTGCCGGAGGAACAACAGTGCTTTACCGTCTTTTATTCAGCTCAACTCCTGTCACCGTTATTAATTTCGGAACTACAACTATGAGCGCAACACAAGGTTCGGCTTTGTATGATTCGCTGGATGCTGCTCCGAAAAATTTTATCTGCGCGTATGATAATATTCTGGCTGTAGGCCGCCCGGTTAACATCGGCATCGTTGAAAATGATCAGCTCGATCTTTACCCGATCACGAGCATCGCGAATTTTTACCAGAACAGCGTTGACACCATGGATTCGCATTGGGGCATAATTGTTCCTAATAATCTGCCAAATGGAATACAAGCGCTCGAAGAAAGATCATTCGCTTCTTCCGCAGTTGTGGATGTTGTTACCGATGCTGACGGCTGGTGGTGTTATGGAACAAATACCGTTAACATGTCGAACGGAAATGCCGCACTTTATCTGAATTCAACTTTCATACTGAGCAGCTCAGCAATAATTCCTGACACTGCCTACTCAGGGATTGCTGAAACATTTTATGCGAGCTCAAATTCGCCGAATTCAACTTATACCTGGAATTACGGCGATCTCGGAACTGGTAACGGCGACACAACAACGCATACCTACATTACACCGGGAGTAGTAAATGCACAGGTAATTATTTCAACAGGTGGTTGCACAGATACAATTAATCAAACTGTCGTGGTTCTGCTCACAACTGGAATCATCACCCCGATGCCGCTTTCATTCCAGGTGATGCCAAATCCTACCGAGGGAGAATTTTACATTTCTACAAAAGATCACAATGAAAAAATGATCGTGGTGACAGATGTACTCGGACAAATTGTGTTGTCACAACTGCTGACAGGAAATAAGATCAGTATGAACATCGCCGGACAGAAACCCGGAATTTATTTTATAGAGGTAAGAGATACGGTTACAGGAAAGACCGGTGTGAAGAAGATGATTTTGCAATAGCCCATGGTAAAATGGTAAAGACCGTCTCAGAAATGGGGCGGTTTTTTTGTGGGTACGAATTTTTTGTGGGTACGAATTACGAATCTTTACGAATATACGAATCAGAGGAAGCTACACTTTACGATTCGTATATTTCGTAAAGATTCGTAATTCGTACCCTTTTCAGCAATCAGTCGAACTCATCACTTAAAGAGTCGAAAACAAATTACCTCTGACGTTTTTCACCGTAAAATTGTCTAAGAAAGCAAAGCCGTCCCGCTTGCTGTTGGGAGTGAAGTTGAACATTAAAAAAGGGATTATGAAAACCAAAGTACTATATGCAGCGCTGCTTTTTCTTCCGCTGCTTTTCACCAGCTGTAAAAAGGAAAACATTAATGAATTCAAAACCGGAAAGGTTGAATTGCGGTTAATGAATGACACCAGCTATTGTGCTTTCGAGGAGGTCAATATTGACATCCGGAGTGTGGAAGTGCAAATAGCAGGATCTACCGGCGGAGATTGGTACAAATTAAATTCCAATGCAGGTATCTATAACCTTGTCGGACTTGGTAACACCAATTTTGCAATCATTGCAGGGCAGGAAATTCCAACCGGTGAAATCACGGCAGTGAAGCTTAAACTCGGATCACAAAATAGTGTACGTAAAAACGGGGTGCTTTACGATGTAAGTTTTACACCCGAAGATGAAGCCGGCCTGCAAGCTGAAGTGTTTGCAATGGTTGATCCTTCAACACTGAAGCTGCGTATCGATTTCAGCGCAGGACAATCCATTCATGAGGATGCATCACATGGAACTTTTCAGCTGAAGCCTGTCCTAAAAGCTTATCGTACTAATTAGAAAGAGAAGTTTAATACAGCTGAAATTTCTTACCGTTGAGCGAAAACAATTTTGAAAAAACACCTTAGCCTTACAAGAATGCCAGGTTAAGTTTTTTTTCAGAAAAATTCTTCTTTTCAACGCAATGCCCAAGAGCGAAAAAATGCCTGCCTGCCCCATACGCGGATTGTGCTTTCGGCAGGCAGGTATCGAAGCCTGACATTCTTTTGTCAGGCTGAGTGTTTCGCTCAGAAAAAGTAACCGCGAAGATTGAAGAAAGCAAATGAGCGAAATGTATCGAAGCCTGACATTTTTTTGTCAGGCTGAGTGTTTCGCTCAGAAAAAGTAACCGCGAAGATTGAAGAAAGCAAATGAGCGAAATGTATCGAAGCCACTAATCCAGCTTCAACACCGCCATAAACGCACTTTGCGGAATTTCCACCGAACCGATCTGGCGCATGCGTTTCTTTCCTTCTTTCTGCTTTTCAAGAAGTTTTCGTTTACGCGAAATATCACCGCCATAACATTTAGCGGTAACGTCTTTACGTATAGCAGAAATGTTTTCACGTGAAACGATTTTAGCGCCGATAGCAGCCTGAATCGCAATCTGGAATTGCTGGCGTGGAATAAGCTCTTTTAATTTTTCGCAGATCTTCTTTCCGAAATCATGCGCGCGGGAACGATGGATCAATGCGGACAATGCATCTACCTGTTCAGCGTTAATGAGAATATCCAGCTTCACAAGATCAGACTGACGGTAATCGATCGGAGTATAATCGAAAGACGCGTAACCTTTGGAAATTGATTTCAACTTGTCGTAAAAATCAAAAACGATCTCTCCAAGCGGCATTTCGAAAACCAATTCAACACGATCGGTCGTGAGATACGTCTGGTTCACGATTACGCCACGTTTGTCCATGCAGAGCTTGATGATAGAACCGACAAATTCTGATTTGGAAATAATATTCGCTTTGATAAAAGGCTCTTCAATATATTCCAGCTTTGAAGGATCCGGCATATCGCTCGGATTATTCATATTGATGATCTCGCCGCTGGTTACTTTTGCGATGTAAGAAACGTTCGGAACTGTGGTGATCACAGTCATGTTGAATTCTCTTTCAAGACGTTCCTGCACGATTTCCATGTGGAGCATTCCCAAAAATCCGCAACGGAAACCAAATCCCAAAGCAGCAGAAGCTTCCGGCTCCCAGGTCAATGATGCATCATTCAATTGCAATTTCTCCATCGAGTAACGCAATTCTTCAAAGTCGTCGGTATCGACAGGATAAATTCCCGCGAAAACCATTGGCTTCACATCTTCAAATCCCTGGATTCCTTTTTCGCACGGACGCGCAACCGACGTAATGGTATCGCCCACTTTTACCTCGCGCGCCGATTTGATACCGGAAATAATATATCCCACATCACCGGTTTTTACCACATCGCGCGGCTCTAAAGTCAATTTGAGATTCCCGACTTCGTCAGCAATATATTCGCTTCCGGTGTTAAAGAATTTTACTTTTTCACCTTTGCGGATCTCGCCGTTAAGGATCTTGTAATACGCGATAATGCCGCGGAACGAATTAAAAACAGAATCAAAGATCAGCGCCTGCAATGGCGCATCCGGATCACCTTTCGGCGAAGGAACGCGTGCAATGATCGCATCAAGAATTTCCTGTATGCCGACTCCTGTTTTTCCGGAAGCAGAAAGGATTTCTTCTCTTTTGCAGCCGAGCAATTCCACGATCTGGTCTTTTACCAGTTCAGGTTCAGCGCTTGGAAGGTCAATTTTATTGAGCACGGGAATAATTTCAAGATCACTTCCCAATGCGAGATATAAATTCGAAATCGTCTGTGCCTGGATTCCCTGCGCAGCATCCACGATCAGCAATGCACCTTCGCAGGAAGCAATAGAACGGGAAACTTCATAAGAGAAATCGACGTGGCCGGGCGTATCGATCAGGTTCAGCGCGTACAACGTGCCGTTCCTTTCATAATTCATCTGGATCGCTTTACTCTTGATGGTAATACCCCGTTCTCTCTCGAGGTCCATATCGTCCAGCACCTGGTTTTCCATATCCCGTTTGGAAATGGTTTTGGTAAACTCAAGCAGACGATCGGCCAGGGTAGATTTCCCGTGGTCGATGTGGGCGATAATGCAAAAATTGCGAATGTTTTTCATGGTATTTTCAGGAGTGCAAAGGTAGCTAAAATTGGGGTGCGGAATCGGTGAAATTTGCACACGAAAATAGTGCCTGACACCCCTGAATGCCTATTTATCAGCCAGATCTGGTCAGAATCTGTATTTTTATTTTCACTTATTAAGTTCCCGGATGAAGTTATTCCATGTTATGTTATGTGTTTTTTCATTTGTCAGCTGCATTGGCCAAAAAAAGGACACTACTTTTTCATTTGGAGCTTTTAGCCTGCGTGCGCCGGTTTCGTGGAAAAAAATGTCCTTGCAGGGTATAGATTCCCGGGTTGGCGGCCTGACAAATGGAATTGACACATTAACGTTTGATTATGGAATGTGGTCGTACAAGCCAAAGCGAAAAGATGATGATTGCAAAATATCCTACAGGCTGCAAAGCGGTCGTATTGCCAGGTACGCAAAACAAAGGCAGAATGGGAAAGGCTTAACAGCAATTTATATCAGGCGGGGCTGGCATAAAAAACTATGCTTTGAAGGCTCCAATCTAAAGAATGAAAAAGAAGCGTTGAAAATTATGAGGTCAATACATTTTACAAAGAAGTAAATTTTTGTTTGCGAGGGCAATGTGGTGCTCTGACTGAAAATAGTTTTGTTTCTACGGAGCTGCACTATCCCTGTTCTTAATGAAAAGCTCCGTAGGAGCGGCATTACCACACAGTATGGCTCTTTCAACTAACCGCTCTCCAAAAGGAACAGCATTTGCAGGTTCAACCCCATGAACCTTCTAAAAATCATCCTTATGGCTTCCATCCTCACAGCATCCACAACTGTCGATACAGTCGACCTCAATAAATATTCGGGCAAATGGTACGTGATCGGATTGCTTCCTACATCGTACGATAAAAACTGGGATTACACTACGGAAACCTATACGCTGAACAAGAAAGGCGATTATGATATTTATACAACATATCGCAAAAACGGCAAGGATAAATCAGTGCGCTCCAAAGGATTTATAAACGAGAATTCGGGGAATAAAAAGTGGAAAGTGCAGTTCGTATGGCCGTTCCGCGCCGATTATGAGATCATCGAATTAGGACAAGATTATTCCTATACTGTGGTGGGACATCCTCAAAAGAAATTTCTTTACATCATGTCCCGCACTTCAAAAATGGACGATTCGCTGTACAATGCAATCGTAAAAAGATGTGCGGAGAACGGATACGAGACTGCGAAAATGAGAAAACAAGCGCAGGAATAAATCCGCTCAATTGCTTTTATATTTCAGGCTGAAAATAATGATGAGTCGGTTTATCGCCAATGAAAAAGTATTTATGATAATAAGCGGAAGGTCTTCTATAAATATTCCATAATACACCCAAAGCG
>JALYQL010000172.1 GCA_030855855.1 Bacteroidota bacterium
CTGTGGGTGCACAGAACCAATCTGAAGGCGGAACACAACGCGGTGCAGTTTGGATATTATTTATGAACAGCAACGGAACAGTTAATATTTCAGAAAAAATTTCGGGGCAGGCTGGGGGCTTTACTGCAACAATTGATGACCAGGATTACCTCGGTGGGCGTGTATGCACAATTGGTGACTTAAATAATGACAATCGTGTCGATATTGTTGTCGGTGCAATCGGTGATGACGATGGCGGATCTTTTCGCGGAGCAGTTTATATCCTTCACTTAAACGGCCCAACTGTTTTGAGTACTCAAACACCTGTCACAAGCACGTCATTTGAATTATATCCTAATCCTTCCTCAGGGAGTAATCTTACAGTACAACTTGATCAAAACGCGTCCGCAAATTCTACTTACCATTTAATTGATGCCTTAGGCCGTACAGTTATTTCCGGAAATACATCTGCACAGAAATTTAATATTCCTGTCGAAGCGCTTTCACCCGGATTATATACACTCAACATTGAAACCGGTGATCGCATCCTCCATCAAAAGCTAATTGTGTCTTCGAGGAATTGATTTTTTTGACTTTATAACTTACCCCTACATATGGCTCCCTTTTCAGATTTTTCAGATGCATTTGCTATAGCCACCGCTAACACCCGGGCAGCTCGTAAAGCGTTGATTGCTGCACAAGAACGTTTAAAGGAACTTGTCTTTCTCATTAACAGTACGATTGCACTTGGTGGTGTTCCAGAACAAGCGCTTATGGATGAGCGGGATGTTTTATTAAGTACAGATATTCCTTCATTAGAAAATGACCTGCAGAATTGCATAACAGACGAAACTACAAAACATACTGCTGTTCATGGATTTTACAGTGACGTTAAAACTGCGCTAACCGCACTGCCGGAAACATTGCCGGTGCTTTTGTTTCCTGTTCGTATTGAAACTGCTTTTGATACTATTGGTTCACGTCTGTGTGTCCGCATCTACCCGGATGATATTGCAGTTGAAACACATGAACCTGCATTAACAAATTCTGAAATCACTTCAGGAAAAGATTATTGGCGTAATGCAATTGACAACACAACAAAAGCAGCAGCATGGGATGTATTGAGCAAGAACTTTGGAGCGCCCCGCGCTGCATGGATTATGAAAGCGCTCACGCCAACAAATATTGGTTCTAATCCTACAGATCCGGAAACACTTATTTTTCCTGACACTGAAACAAAATTTGATTCCTGGACGCAACAGCCGCATACAAGAGTATTGCCCGATGCATTTGTCGTTACGGCGTATCATTATAATTCAAGCACCACAATAGAAGCTATTGGAACACGGATTGATTATTCGGTAAAGCTGGGCATCGACCCGGAGAATGATGCATCAATGGATCGCGTAGGCGATTTAATATCGAAGGAACCTCCGTTAGAATGGATGTATGATTTTGCGGCTGCAGAAGCGGCAGGACTTGGAATCAGCATTGCGCTTACGGATCCACAAATGAACAACGGCTTTGACAGGCTTGTTGTACTTGGTGTGAAATTTTCTCTTTCATCAGAAGATTCACAGGAACTGGTAGAAGAGCTATTCGACAATCATCATTACACCGCAGGTTTCAGTGTGCTTAAACAAGGGACTGCTACGAGCAATACCGCAACCATAAAATCGGATTACGCAAAAAGAGAATTTGGAAATGTTGAAACATTCCAGGCTGAAACAGGAAGCACATTATTTACTCCTTCGGCTGACACCATGCAGAAAAGTGATGGACAGATATTGGCCGACATGCTCGGTATCAGTTACGAAACACTTCAGCATACAGCGAACAGCGGAAACTTTGATATCCGGAATGCCATTGCTTTAAATAATATTCTGTGGGAAGCCACTGGTGGATATTATATGCGTGATATGCTTTATCCGTTGTGCGATGCTACAACCATCCAGGAAACACGGACATTCTTCACGAATCACGTTATAGGTGGCGGTAACATTCCCGGCATCCGCATTGGCAAACATCCGTATGGGATTATAGCCAACAGCATTATTTCTACTATTCAATGGCCGGAAAGTGTCGGCCAAAGACTTACTTATCAGCTCATACAAGAGACAACAGAAACTGTTGCCACTACATGGAACACACTCGCACAAAACACTAATTACGCTTCGCGCAGTTCAGTTGATCCGCAGCAAGTAATTATAGATATGGCTGCCCGTCATGGCGTTTCTGTAGATTATTATCAACGCGTAGGAGTTGGCGCCAGTTACATTTGGAACAATCTTATTTTCAGCGGCAGGGCTGCCGACGCAAGCCAATGGAGATTAGATCAGGCTGCTGCTGCGCAAATTGTAGTGGATGATACCGGTTTGCAGGCAATTCCGACTTCAAGAATTCTTCAAACAAATTTTCTTGAACAGCATTCACATATTACTACTCCATTAATTTCATCGACTTCTTCTTCGGATGCACTTCCGGCATTTCCGGTAGAACCCGGTAACCTTACTGCCACTCCGATGAACTTTTTGGAATGGCTGCGCACTGCAACGTGTGATCAAATTCAAACGCACAACTTTATACCGCTCACTGAAACCACGCAGACTGAACCGCCTGAATCTTTTCTCTACAGGATGACGCGACAAGCGATACTGTTAGAATACTTTCACGCCTCGGGAACATTACGCAGTATGACTCCTGCGCAACTCCGCGAATCTGAACTGATTAATGTTGCTCCCGCCGCTTCGATTCCGCCAGGAGAAAAAATTGGCGCTTCTGATACTGCATTTTCCACTTATGCAGGACAAAGCCGTTGGAAAATATTAAATAATGCGCATCCCGGCAGCTCTCTTTCAAGTGCTCAGTTTATTGATGGCGGTTTTGCAAACGGAAATTCCGCAATTAATTCTTTGTTGTCTGTCCGCAATGATATTCAATACCTTGAACAACTCTCAGTTGCTGATCTGAATGTGCTTACTTCTGCGCATTTAGATACACTCTCCTTCCGCCTCGATGCATGGCGTTTAGGTTTAGTGTCAGAACGACTACAAACTTCAAGAAATGTTGTTGAAGAAGGAGAAACCATCTCCAGAAATATGGGTTTATTTATTGGCGCTTATGGATGGGTAGAAGGTGTCAGGTTGCGTAATGACGCAACATTGGTAAATCGACCTACCGACGCGTTTAGTGATCCGATTGAAGCGGATAATACTAACAAGGGATTTATTCATGCGCCTTCGTTAAATCATGCAACGACTGCGGCGGTGCTTCACAGCGGATACCTTTCGCGTGCTGTGGAAGTTCGGCCTGAAACGTTAGCTGTGAACCTTTCTTCGGAAAGAGTACGCCTGGCAATGGATTATATTGATGCTGTTCGTAATGGTTCTGATTTACCAACCTTGCTGGGCTATCAATTTGAACGCGGGCTTCATGAACGATATTCGTTGGGATTAGACGCATACATTACCCCGCTTAGAAACAAATATCCACTTAATCGTTTTATTCAGTCAAAAAGTGCTAATGCTGCATTAGATTCGGTTGCGTCAAGAACTGTCCTTAATGGACTTAAGCTGGTACAGGATTATCGTGCTTTTGTAATTGCTGCTGTTGCTCCTATCAATACTTTTTTTACGGTTAATTTGGGTCTTGAAAACTGGAATGACGACAAAAGAGATGCATTCTTAGCCGAGCTTGACCGCCTGGAAAATATCATGGATGCTATCGGAGACCTTGCAGTAGCAGAAGGTGTATTTCAAACGGTTCAGGGCAACACCGTAAAAGCAAATGCAATGGCGACTGCCGTAGCGAACGGTAAAAATATTCCGGTACCGGATGTTGTGAAAACTCCGCGCACAGGAACTCATCTGGACAATCGCATTACGTTGAATTTTGAACCGCTGGTAGGAATTACCACAAGCGGATCTCTGTGGACTGCGCCTGAAACGCCGCGTTCAAAAGCTGAACCGACTTTTAATCATTGGCTGAAAGATTTAATTGGTGATCCACTTCTGATAAAATGTAAAACCACTATTGTAGATTCTCCTTTTGAATGGGAAGTAAGGCTTGCTGATTTGGAAATTCAGCCGATCGATTATTTAAATATCCTTCCTGAATCACTGACAAATGATGAATCAACATTAGCGCAACATATTCGCCGCTTTGTTCGCCAGGCCACCCCTATAACCGATGACAATAGTATCGTAATTGACTATACACAAACAGACGGCGGAACTGGTGTGCGCAGCTTCTATGAACTACATGCATTAATGATACAGATCAAAAAAGTTCTTGGAAATTCGCGGAATTTAAAAACGGAAGATTTCCTTGCACCATCATTAGGCGGAACTGTTCCTAACACCTATGATGCAGCTGACGCTTATGACAGGTACACTGTAGCATTGGATGATTTAAATGATGCCCGGGATGCATTACAAACAGCTTTGATTGCGTTCCCTGATTTTGCAACAGCAGTATTAGATTCAACGACATTTACAGCAATGCGTGGCGCTTTGTATGCTTGCTCTTTCTTTGGGATTGAAGGAACAGTTTTCGAATCTAATACCGATTTTTCAGAAACTGCTTTTAATGCATTATTAGCAGCAGGCAATCGCGTAAATGATGAATTGAGTTCAAGAATCGCTGCATTAACACCGAGCATATCCGCTCCAAACCTTGCAAGCGCAACAGATGAAAGTTACATGACCAGTATTCAAAATGCAATTGCAATTATTTTCGGAAATGCATTCCGGTTTATTCCTCATTATAAATATCGTATAGAAGAAGCGTCCATCCTTGATGATCTTTATGATAACAGTGCAGGTAGCTTGCTTTTGGACCATGCAGCTAATTCGTTTATCACAGAAGAATGGCTGCAGGGAGTTGCGCGTGTGCGTAGAAAGGCCGGTGATTTTGAATTGCTTTCTATCCTGGCTTCAGTATGGGATATAAATCATTTGGATCTTATGTCATTAAAGCCGGCACAATTTCCTTATGATATTGATGGAACTGAACGTTGGATGGCAGTAAAAATTACTCCGGCTGAGCCACCTCTGGAACCTGTGCCGCTGAAACAAAACCGTCTTGCACTGGGTATGTGTTTGCCTGCAAATTTTGATGCAACAACAAATCAATCCGGGTTAATGATTGATGAATGGGTTGAAATCATTCCAAACAAAACTGAAACTACAGGTATTGCTTTTCATTATGAGCAGCCGGAATCAAAACCTCCGCAATGTTTAATACTGGCGACTTCTCCTACCAACACCAGCGAATCCGGTTGGACCTGGAATAACCTGTTAGCCATTGTAAATAATACACTCGATGAAGCAAAACGTCGGGCAGTAGATTATGAAGACATTTCAGCAACCAGCTATGGGCATCTGTTGCCGGCGGTGGTTCTTCCAGTTACTACTACGCATTCTTCAATTGCATTTACTAATTCTGAAGTCAACTAAACGAACCACCGATGCCAGTTTCAATAAACCCCAATACACCCAGTATTCTTAGCTATTCCCGTATTGAGCCACGGACACGCATACCGGATTTAGAAGTGAGTCTTTCAAATCCTGTTTATGATGGGATGTGGATGCTTACCCAACAGTGGCGGTTAGGAGAGTTTCGCGGTCATGATGGCGGTTCAATCGTAAACTCCCGGATTCATACCCAATCTTCACGGTTAAATCGTTTTCAATGTCAGAATTCCTTAACAGAAGGTTATGATGTTGCGGAAGCTCCGCTTGAAGCAGTGGCAGAACGCTTGCCTGTTTCATTCGACCTGGTAACGCGACTGCAGATGGGACGACATTTTTTAAGGTTAGTGCGTGCAAATGGATATTTTAATGATGCGCTTTTTATAGCCGGATTTCCAATTCAGCAGCCTATCACACCTGAAGGACTCAGCAATAAGCAGGCACAAAGTGTAAGAGCAACAGCGGCTGGCCGTGCGGTTGATGGAGCTGATCTTTATGAGTTTTTGAAGACGCATACAGCTACAGGTTTAGGCGTAATAGGATTTGCAAATATTTCAGCAGTTAATGGAGCAATAGCTGAATTTAAAACCTGGTTTAATTCGGTTTATTATCAGCCGGAAACAACAGGCAACAGCTGGTCGGCGCCTCATCTTGAATACCAGTTTTCTGTCTCTGCTCCTGGTTCTTCCAATACAACTCAAACAGTTCTTAAAGCGGATGAATATAATGGTTCATCTATTGATTGGTATTCTGCTGATTTGACAGAAAGTGAAAGTGCCGTACTTACAGAAACTCCAACCGATAATGAATTAGATACAGGTGCAATTACTGATGAGCCTCTTGATTACATTCCTTCTGCCATAACGTTTAAAGGAATGCCTAAAAAACGCTGGTGGGAATTTGAAGATCGTAACCATGATATTGGCCAGGTGCCGAGTAAAAAAAATGATCTTATAAAAATGCTTGTTACAGATTTTGGATTAATCTATAGCAATGATTGGTTTGTTATTCCGCATGAAGTGGAAGCAGGAACATTAACTGAAATTTTAGGGCTTGTAGCTATTGATAGTTTTGGAAGACAAACGCTTATTAAACGCGCAGGCAGCGGGGTTGATGAGGATTGGCATAAGTGGAATTTATTTACTTTAAACAGAAGGGGAAACGATGCAGTTGCTGCAGATGAACGTTTGTTTATTCCTCCATCGCTGCCACAGTCGCCAGACAACCATGTTTTTGAACGCATCGTGCTATTGCGTGATGAAATGGCAAATATGGTTTGGGGTGTGGAAGAAATTATTTCTGATGAATTAGGAACAGGAGTAAATGGAAAAGAAGCGTATAACCATCTTTTAGATTATTTACGATTGAATCTTCCTGCACCTTTAGCAATGCCTGCAGGAAGTTATATAGGAAACGAAGCGACAATAGCTTATAAGCTTTCCAGTACAGTTCCGGAAAGCTGGATTCCTTTTATCCCCGCACAAACAGGAAATGCTGATCGCAGCGTTATGTTCCAACGTGCAACAATGCAACGAACAATAGATGGTGTTAATACAGGTGAATTGGTAAGACCAAGAACTTCTGTCTTATCGTTTGGTATAGCTGAAGTCCCCGCGAATTCAGTTCCATACTTTATTAATGAAGAAGAAATTTCCCGCTCCGGTCTTATTATCACTACCTCATTTCAAAGAACACGTTGGTATGATGGCAGAATTGTTACCTGGAAAGGTTACAGCAAACAAATCGGAAGAGGTGAAGGAAGCAGCGGTTTGAAATACGATTTGCTTACACAAAAGCCAATCGACAGTGCGGAGGTTACATCCTTCCTCACACAAGAAGATACCGGAAGGATCAGACTTGAAGACAATACCGGAAATCTTATTCAATAATGTTTTTTATCACAACCGAAACGCATAACCTCTAACCTACATGGCAGACAAAAAAATTTCCCAATTAACAGAAGCTACAACTCTTACAGCTAATGACACGCTTGTACTTGTTAATAGCTTGCAAACCAAAAAAGCAACTATTGAAACGTTACTGGCGTTTATTGATGAGCAGGTTCAGTTTGCAAATCTTGATGTGAATGGAAAAGTTCCGATTTCACAAATTCCTGCTTCATTAATTGGTGCATCTACTTACCAGTCGGCATGGAATGCAAGTACTGACTCACCTGCAATACCAACAGCAGCGACAGCCAATAAAGGCTGGTACTATGTTGTCTCTACTGCAGGTACAACTTCCGTCAGTGGTATTACAGATTGGAAGGTGGGAGATTGGATTATCAGTAATGGTTCGGCCTGGGAAAAAGTAGATAATACAGATGCACTAACTTCCTGGAACGGAAGAGTAGGCGCAGTTGTACCGGTATCCGGAGATTACAACACAGACCTGGTTACAGAAGCGACGAATAAATATTATACAGCGGCTCGTGTTCTTGCCGAGGCATTAACCGGGTTAAGCACTCAAAACGCTGCGATTGCATCTACAGATTCTGTTGTTGTTGGATTTGGTAAAGCACAAGGTCAAATAAATGTAAAAGAGAATTCCGCGAATAAAGGAGTTGCAGGCGGTTACGCATCGCTTGGTTCGGATAACAAACATCTTAAAGCTGAGATGCAGGTTGGTAGTGTTGCGAATGTTATTGATTTCACAGGGTATTCCGCTCCAGCAGGGACGGCGGAAAATATTCTTTTTTCTCGTCAGATTGCGGCTGGGGTATTGGCTGCCGGAAATCAGTTCTCTTTTAATTCCTGGTATGGTGCTACAAGCAATGCAAATAATAAAACGTTACGTATTTATTTCAATACTTCAAATTCGCTGTCAGGCGCAACTCTTATTGGAACTTTAGTTGTAACAACGAATAGTGCTTCGACAACATTTGGAAGAACATGTGGCTTAATTTCCGACACTTCAATTAAAAATGGCGTAGCGGGCACTGTTAGTTCCGCAGGTGGAGCAGGCACAACAGTTTTTGATCCTGGTATTACTGTGCCTTCTGTTTCTGCTGGATTTTGGGTTATTGTTTCTGGCCAGAAAGCTGTCAGTGGAGATGTTTTGAAATTAGAACGCGTTTTAATTACAACTGCTTACTAGGTTCTGGTTATTCTATATGCTATTTGAGTTTCCTGGGAAAGTAGCATGAAAGTTCAGCTTTTTCATATTCAATAGAAAAGCGTACAATCTAAAATTCTTAATTCTAAAATCAATCGAAAATCGGAAATCCCAAAATCAAAAATCCCTTCACTTCACTCTTTCCCAAAACACAAATCCATTTTTTTCTCCGGTCTTTCTGAGGTTCGGATAATATTTCCGGATCGCTTCTTCGAATGTGTTTTTGCTGACGAAATATGCAGGACGGTCAATTGTGCCTGTCAACATCCATTCGCGGCGGATGTGGATTTCTGTTTCAGATTCGGTCGAAGCAGGATTGGTTAAGCGCTTTTGATTTTCTTTTTTGAAAGCGAGGTAATAAGGATTTTGTTCGATACCGGATTGAACATCGCTGTAAAAATATTGCGCGTAGCTTTTATAGCCCACTGCCTCACGGTAATATTCGCTGTAGTTGTGCGTCTTCCAGTATTCGATCGCGGCGTTTTGTGAATATTCTTCTACGCGTGGCGCTATAAATATGGCGGCTAAAGTAGTAGTGATAATTACTGATCCGTAAAGCACCGGCAATCCACGCTGAAAATTGTTTTTGGAAAAATAATAAAGCGCCACGATAAATCCTGCCGCGAGGATTAAACCGGCGATCCATTCAAAGCCATTCCAGTTTCCGTCAGCCTGCAGATTTCCTATAGCGAAATTGTCTTTTATCGAGCCGGAGCTGATCAGCGATTTTTTGAAATAGTCGATGAACGGAAAAAGCACCAGCGCGGAAACAAATAACACAGCAATTGCGGATAAGAAAATGCTCATCCATTTTTTCCAGGCGAATTCACCATTGAGCAGTTTATACGCGGTGTACGCTGCAAGATAGGTAAGCGGGAAATAGCACAGCGATGAATAGTGAATGATCTTTGTCTTGACGATCGAAAACAAGATAAGTACGATCCAGAACAGAATGCGCATGAATTGCAGCATATGTTTTTCGAAAGGCGTATCTGCAGTTTTTTTTCGCAACGAACGAATAGCAAAAATGGAAGCAGGGAAGCAGCCCAGCAGCAAAACGATCCAGTGATAGAAAAAGCTGCCGCCATGACCAGCGTCTTCCGTCGAGAAAAGGCGTACCTGGTAGATGAGGAATTCCATCACAAGATTTCCTTTTCCCTGAACGATCAGCGTAATGAACCATGCACCGGCGAGTGAAAGTGAGATGAATCCGAAAAGAATAAAATGCTGCCAGCTCATCACGGATCTTCTTTTCATTATTCGCCAGCATAAAAAGCAAAGTCCGAATACCAAAAGCGCCACAGGTCCTTTCGTCAATACCGCCAGCGCAATGAAGAAGGACGAAAAAAGAATCCGCCTGTTGAATAATTTTTGCGTCGCGACAGATGGATATTCATTGGAATACAACGCGAACTGGTAAATGCCGAGGAAAATAAAAAGGTTGAACCACGGATCGATGATGCCCGAATGAAAATAAAAATTAGGAAGCAATGATCCTGCGAACGCGAGCGTCCAGAGCCGCGCAAATTTTTCATCGTAGATCTTTTTGCCGAGCAGGTACACGATCATCAGTGTAAGCGCGCCGCAAACAGCGTTGGGAAAACGTGCCGCGAATTCAATATTATCAAACAAATGCATTGACGCGGCCTGCATCCAGATGAATAACGGCGGCTTTTCCCAGAATGGAAGAAAATCGATCTGGACTGTGGTGTAATCTCCGCTCACCACCATTTCCCTCGCACATTCCGCAAAATTTATTTCATCCCAATCGAACAAATGCACACTTCCGAGGAAAGGCATGAATAAAATCAGCCCGCAAAGCGCGACAATAATCGGCGGAAAAAGCGGGCTGCGTTTCATTTAGTGGATTGCGGAAGATATAACCAGTTTTTATGCACGGCATAAGTCATAACGGCAAGCGTTGTCAGCGTTCCGATCAATGAACCGAAAAATACATCGTTCAGAAAATGTTGTGAAAGATAAATGCGGGAATATCCGATGAGCAAAGCAAAAAGAAACAGGAATGTTTTGAGATAATTATTTTTCACAACAAACACCAGGCAAAAATAAAACGCGAACGCCGCCGTGGTATGCCCTGACGGAAATGAATCGTAAAGATAATTTTCGACACCCGGAACAAAGTGCAGAGAGGAATTGCCTGTGAAAAATAGTTTAGGACGGGGCTCGCCACTGTAGACTGTATTCTTTAAAATTTGTGTGATAGTGGAAGAAAGAAGGACCGCGATGCCTGTCCAGAATCCGTATTTCCTGTTCCATGCAATCAGCAGCAACACTAAAACAGCGACGGTAATGCCATCAGCTGCCAGCGTTACGTAGGGCATAATAAAATCGGCGAATGCGCTGTAATGGTGATTGATGGAAAGATGAATTACGTCTTTCGAATTCAATGCAAGAATAGTTTCCGCGCAAATCACAAACACCGCGTACGGAACTATGAAAAATAAACTATGCCGTAAAACGGATTTTAATGCCTGCATTGAATGTAAAAGTACTCAAACAACAAATTCCAAAACCATTGCTGATTTTGGAATTCGTTAAAAGTTGAATTTTAGCTTAGTAAGTCCCGAGTGCTTTTACCAAACGGTGTATCTGCGAATCCCAGAGTCGGCGTGAAGTTGCGATATCGTCATCGCCCTCACCAAAATCTGTGATGTTGAGGGAAACTTCATTCGTTAATTCATCCTGGTTAAGGCGGAATTCGAAATAAGAACCTTCCGGCTTGTCGAGCCAGCGCATGCGGATATGATTATCGATTTTTGCCGAGATGATTTTTGCATTTTGCTTCTGGCCATCCCAGTCAAACGTGTAAATATCATTTTTCAGATCAACGCCATCCGCGAACCATTCCGCAAGACCATTTGGCGTAGTCAGGAAATCGTACAGCAGCGTAACCGGCGTATGAATGATATATTCAAGATGGAATTTGCCTTTTGGTTCCGGCTTACCTTTTTTGTCGAGCTCGTCCAGAGGCACATCGCTGATCACGTGATGTGTGATCACATTGGTTTTGAAAATGCGTTTTTCACCTGGCGCGAGCTTTCCTTTTTGCTTTTTGAGAACGAATCCTTTCGGAAGCTTCGGCAGATTGCTTGGTGGCGGTGGCGGTGGTGGCTCTACTACTTTTTTAGATTTTGGAGCCGGGGCAACAGGTGCGGTGGCCTTCGTATCTTTAGCAGGAACAGTCTTTGCAGGAGCTGATTTTACGTTCACGTCTTCTTTCTTCACAGTTTTTACAGCCACGACAGGCGTTTTAGGGGCAACCGGCTTTTTATTGACTTCCGGAGCTTTTTTAACAGATTTTTGGACTGGTTTTGTGGGCACAGCAGGTTTAGACGCCTTTTTAGCAGGTGCTGCTTTTTTAGCAACAGGCTTTGAAGGCTTCCTGGGTGCAGGCTTGCTTTTAACCGCAGTTTTCACAGCTTTCTTAGCAGCAGCGGGCTTTTGCGGGCTTTTTTTAACCGGGTTCTTGGAATTTTTCTTACTCATTTAATATAGTGATAATATCTGATCTTCGAATCGGGGGGAAAAGTAGAAAAAAAACTGAACACCACAAGTCTTGTTTATAACAGTTATAAATCAGTTCTAAACTTTTTAGGGCATATTTTGATTAATGGCCCCTAAAATCCTGTTCGTTCATTTTTCTTTGGCAGCTTCAGCTCGATCCAGACAGGAGCATGATCGCTGGACTTTTCCCAGCCACGGACTTCACGGTCCACTCCGGCGGCCTTCAAATGGCTTTTAAGATGCGGGCTGAGCAGGAAATGATCGATCCTTAGTCCCGCGTTGCGTCCGTAAGCATTGCGGAAATAATCCCAGAACGTGTAGATCGTCTCTTTGGGATAAAGTTCCCGGATCGCGTCGGTCCAGCCCTGTTTCATCAATTTTTCAAACGCAGCGCGGCTTTCCGGACGGAACAAGGCATCGTCGATCCAGCGTTCGGGCTTATAAACGTCGAGTTCTGTGGGCATTACATTATAATCGCCCACCAAAACCACCGGAACGTCTGCCGCAAGCAGCTCCTTCGCGTGAAGTGTCAGTCGTTCAAACCATGCCAGCTTGTAATCGAATTTCGGTCCGGGAGCGGGATTGCCGTTGGGCAGGTAAAGGCAGCCGACAATGATGCCGCCAACTGCCGCTTCAATATAACGGCTATGCAAATCGTCCGGATCACCAGGCAGCGCGCGGCGGATTTCCATTATTTCCGATTCGCGGGAAAGAATAGCTACACCGTTCCAGCTTTTTTGTCCGTGCCAGATGGCGTGGTAGCCGGCATCCTCAATGGCTTTGAGCGGGAATTTTTCATTTGGCGCTTTGAGCTCCTGGAGGCAGACTACATCGGGTTTTGATTCGGAAAGCCAGCGGAGCAGGACAGGGAGGCGGCCGTTTACTCCGTTTACGTTGTAGGTGGCGATTTTCATGGTGACAAATTAAGTAATAGACGATCAGAAATAAAGCACGTTGTTTAAAAAATTATCTCTGCAAATTATAAACCAGGGCAGGACAGGGAAGAGATCATGTAAATTTGCAACCATGAAAACAGTCGTGTTTTTACTGTCATTTTCTTTACTAATAACAGCATGTAGCCCTGCACAAAAATCACCGCAGCAAGCGAAAGATTCTGTGCCTGCTCAACTCCTGCACCGTCATTATTATGACCACATGCCGGAATATACTTTTTTCGGGCTCGATTCATCAATTCCGCCCGACAGCATCACTAGTCTTACGCTCGATTTAATTACCCTCGCAAATGGTTTTCCGGCGCAAGTGTACACGTTCAGGAACCTGCACACGCTTTATTTTGAAGGCGTTTCAGAAAACGTAAGGCTCGATGAGCGCATCCTTCAGCTTACGAAGCTCAGGCATGTAACATTTAAAGGGAGATTGGAGAAAGTCGCCGTGTCCTATGATTCCACTCTTGCTTTGATATGCAGGCTTCCGTCACTTGAAACGCTCGAACTTCAAAGTCTGCTGGAGTTGCCTTTTGTTTTTCCGCCCGGTTCACACCTCCGGCAAATGTTCATCTCCGGCTGCGGCAAAAAAGTAACAGATGCTTTTATTCGAATGAAAGGATTAGAAAATTTAAAAGAGCTTGAAATGCTCAGTATCCTGCAATCCTGTATGGCAAACCTCCCTGATGGCATTTTTGAAATGGAAAAGCTGCGTTACCTCAATTTGTCAATGAATCTTTTTCCACGCGCGGAAGAGAATTCAATGCCTCACACTTTCCGGATTGGCGCGATTCCTCCGACGATCAACAACCTCGTAGATCTTGAAGAGCTCATACTTGACCAGGCAGGAGTAAAAAGTATGTCAATTGATCCGAAACGATTGACGAAATTGAAAAAGATCAAGCTATCCGGAAATTGTTACGGACAAAAAACGCATGATCAATTGAAAAAAGATTTTCCGGATGCAGGGATATGGAATTACGTGGAGTTGCCGTCGATTTGCGAATAGAAACTTAATTTCCTGTGGATTCGATGAAAAGCAATTTTCCATTGCTGCCGAATTGAAGCATCAGGCGCCCTTTGCTGGTTAGAATAACGATGATCGGTTCTTCAATCTTTGCAAGATATTGCCAGCAGAAAAACTTATCGCGCTCATTCATTTCGGTTACTTTTCCGTTTTTAATATCATAAGTGGTGTAAATGTGTTTCCACACCGCTTTGTATTGATCTTTTCCCTGCGTGATCTTTCCGGTTACCATTTCTATGCCGGTAGTTTTTCCTTTTTTGTTGTAAACAGGAACGCCCAGAGTCAGAATTCCGAGATTTAGCTTTACGAGTTCCGGGTTGGCTTCCAGCGTATGCCAGAGTCGCGGCCCGACCATCAATAAAAATCCACCGTAAATAGAATCTGAATATGTGCTGTCGGAAATCAGTTTCTGACCTGCCAATCGTGCAGATTGCCAGGAGGATTCGGGCGCTGACTTAACAGGGGTAGCTTTCACGATTGCAGTTGTATCCTGTGCGGAGCTGATGAGCGAACAGGTAAGCAGGAGGGAGAGGAGGAAGGTTTTCATGAGTGTAAATTTGGGATAAAAAGCGGAGGGAATAAAAGAAATTTCAGGATACAGCCGGCGTTTTGATTATTTGGCAATGTGGAGAAATGAAGTTTTAATTAAGAAGTATATCTTTCTGCGCTAAAATCATACGTGCTAAATATGTTTTCCTGCGGCTTGTTTTCCAACTACAAAATCGGTGTGGCAATTTCTGGTGCACTGCTTTTGTAGCTGTCCGGCTGCCTGATCACAACCGAAATTACGCCCAAGGGTGATGGTTCCGCACAGGTGTACAGCAGCAACGCAATCGGTGATGATGAGGTAAGGTATTTCAAAAACGAGTAAGTAACGGGTTTTGCTTACACAGCCGATAGCTGTCTGTGACCTAC
>JALYQL010000360.1 GCA_030855855.1 Bacteroidota bacterium
ACTGGGATGTAAAAGAATTTCCGACAAATAAATTGCTCGACAGCATATTTCCCGGAAAAGCAGTATTGCTCAGGCGTATTGACGGGCATGCAGCATTGGTCAGCAGCGAAGGGTTGCGTCGGGCGAAGATTACGGATTCCACGTATGTAAACGGCGGAGAAATTTTACATGAAATGATTCCGCAACGATCAACAGGCCGCAATAATCCTGGATTCATTTCAGGAAAACCTACCGGGATTCTCATTGACAATGCTGTCGAGCAATTTATTTGTCGGAAATTCTTTTACATCCCAGTCATTCTGGTCCCAGCCTCTGCCAACAATCCATTCGTATTTATTCGTCGCGGCATATTTTTTTACCTTTTCAATCACTTCCGCAAATGATTTTGTTCCGCTAAGATCGCATTCCTGCAACCCGGTGCCGTAACCCACAAAATGACAATGCGCGTCAATCAAACCCGGTAGAATCGTTTTTCCGGCAACGTCGAGTGTGCTGTCGGATTCGTAAACCAGCTGAATACTTTCATTTGTTCCAACGCCGACAATTTTTCCGTTTTTCACTGCGAAGCTTTCGAGGATGGCGAAACCACCATCAGCTGTATACACTTTCGCGTGGCTGACGATCAGATCGACTTTGATCTTGTTATCGCCGCAGGAGGTGAAAAATAATGGAAAGAGAAAGGTTACACACAAACCTGCCTGTACGAAGGCATGAAGGAAAAAAGTGTTTTTGCTTGTGTCCCGGTGACTTTGTGTTTTGTTGGCAATCATTTTCATTTACGAATAACAGTGGTGGAATTTGCCTGCGCGGTTGGCATGATCACAATGTCGTTGATGTTTACATGTGCAGGCCTGTTTGCAACCCACCAAACGGTTTCAGCAATGTCTTCTGCGCGTAAAGGTTCAAGTCCTTTGTAAACACTTTTTGCGCGTTCATCATCACCTTTGAAGCGCACAATTGAAAATTCAGTTTCCGCCATTCCGGGCGCAATTTGTGTGACACGGATATTGTGTGAAAGCAAATCAATACGCATCGCTTTTGTCAATGCATCGACGGCGTGTTTGGTGGCGCAATACACATTTCCATTGGCGTAAACTTCTTTACCCGCGATGGACCCGATGTTGATGATGTGCCCTTTTTTATTCGCAGTCATTAAAGGCGCCACACAACGCGTCATGTAAAGCAGGCCTTTTACATTCGTGTCAATCATCTGCTCCCAGTCGTCAATGTTTCCATCCTGGATGCCTGAAAGTCCCGAAGCAAGACCGGCATTATTCAGCAGAAGATCGATTGCTGTCCATTTTCCATCAAGCGAGGCGATTGCTTTTTTTACTTCGTCGTTATTGCGGATGTCAAAAGCAAGTGTAGTTACTTCAATATTGAATTTTTCTTTCAGCTGGCGTTCGAGCACGTCGAGACGCACTTTTCTGCGGCCGCAAAGAATCAAATGCCATCCGTTAGCGGCAAACAACTCAGCTGTCGCTTTTCCAAATCCCGCTGTTGCTCCTGTGATCAATGCAATCATGATTTATTGGCCTTGTTTAATTTACTTTTTCTGAATCCGTAGCAGAGGTAAACGACTAATCCGATCACCATCCACCAGAAAAACCATTTCCAGTTCGCCACATTAAAGCCAGTGAATAAATACATGCAGGAAAGTAAACCGAGTGTAGGAATGAGCGATAGATTTTTCAGGAAAGAAAGCACGGACATCAATACACAACCAAGCAGGAACACGATCATCGGAATGTTTGTGACGGCGTTATCCGAGTTGATGTTAAAGAGGTTGGTGAAAAAATCTTTATTGAAAATGAAAAGAAGCGTGAACGTAATTAAAATCGTAAAAGGCACGATCCATTTTGAATTGACATAAGGTAATTTGAATTTTCCCGTCTGATCATCTGTGCGTTTTGGAAGCACCAGCACACCGCCGCAAACCAATGTGAAAGCGAACAGTGTTCCGATGCTCGTAAAATCAAGGATAAAATCCCTGTCGGTAAAAAATATCGGAATGCCTACGACAAGCCCGGTGATAATTGTTGCGAATGCCGGTGTTTTGTATTTCGGATGAATAGAAGCAAACCGTTTTGGCATCAATCCATCGCGGCTCATTGTCATCCAGATTCTTGGCTGGCCCATCTGAAAAACAAGGATTACGCTTGTCATTGCAACTACAGCGGAAATGGAAACGATGAACAACATCCATTTAACGCCTTTGAGCGCGAATATTTCTGCCAGCGGATCAGAAACATTTAATGCGGTGTAGCTTACCATTCCGGTGAGCACCAAAGTGAGCACCACGAAAATAATGGTGCTGATGAGCAGTGAATAGATCATTCCACGTGGCAGATCGCGTTGCGGATTTTTACATTCTTCTGCTAATGTTGAAACCGCATCGAAGCCAATGAAAGCGAAAAATACAGAAGCAACACCCGCCATTACACCGTTGAAACCTTTCGGCATGAAAGGCACCCAGTTGTCAATGTCAACATAAAATACACCCACAGCGATCACCAAAGCGATGATAGCAAGCTTGATGATGACCATAATATTGCTGACGTTTTTCGATTCTTTGACGCCGACAATCACCAGCCAGGTGATGATGATGTTGATCATCACAGCGGGCAGATCGAAAATGATTCTCAGGCCGCTGACGATTGGCGCTGCTGTCCACGATTTGTATTCTTCGGTGCCCACAAGATCAGCTTGTGTTTTATTGAAGAGCTGTGGAATGGTGCTGCCTTTATTAATCGATTCCTGGATCTCTTCGCTTTTCAGCCATTCATTAAATGATTCTGAAACCTGTGAGGCATGGCCTGCAACATAATTTGCATAATCCGCACCGAATGTAACTGCGTGATTAAATGCGGCTTTTGACTCGTTGTAATTGGATGTAAGCCAATACGGAATATGAATATGACAAGCCTGAAGAAGATTTGTAAAATATCCGCTCCATGAAAACGCAACGTAAATGTTTCCTATAGAATATTCCATGATCAAAGCCCAGCCTATGATCCACGCGAATACTTCACCGAAAGAAACATACGCGTAAGTATAAGCGCTTCCGGATAATGGCACGCGCGATGCAAATTCTGCGTAGCACATCGCTGTAAACCCACAGGCAACGGCGCAGATCAGGAAAAGTAAAATAACCGCAGGTCCGCCGCTAAAACAAGCCGAGCCAATGCTGGAAAAAATTCCGGCCCCGATGATGGCCGCGATTCCAAAAAAAGTAAGGTCGCGGACCGACAGCACCTTCGCCATTCCGATATGATGCGGCTCTTCTGCATCGTGCGTAGAAAGTCCGACCGGTTTTCTTCTTAATAATTTATCGAATAGCATGTTTTTGGTATTGTGCCTGCAGGGGCGTTTTGGCTGGAGCAAATTTAAGAAAAGAAGCCAACGTTAGCTGATAAAGGACAGGAACTCTTGGAATGGGAGATTGCCTTAAAGAGGATGCGGCAGGAAAAAGAGCGGAAGCGGCAGGAAAAAAAGAGCGGCAGTGGCAG
>JALYQL010000006.1 GCA_030855855.1 Bacteroidota bacterium
CTCAGTCTGACAAGAGAACTATTTTCTTGTCAGACTGAGTAGGCCGTCAAAACAAAATTGAGTTTTTACAAATAGTTTTTCTTTCACGGACCTATCGAAGGCGACAAAAGATACTGCCGCTGCCGCCTTTTTCCTTTCACTGCCACTTCTTTTTCTACTCCTTTTATTCCACCCACATAATCAACTTCGCATTATTCTCATACTTCTTCAGCTCCTCTTTATCCGCGCAGATGATGGCAATAAAATCAATTAACGGAAGGATCATTCCGCCGCCTGCTGTGACTAAATACACCACGGGCACCCACGGTTCGGTTCCGAGATAAATGCGGTGAAGTCCGAGAAAACCAAACGGAACGGGAAATGCAAGAATGGACGCGATGAGCTTTTTATTTTCTTTTTTTGGAAAAAACTTTTTATGTTCCGGCGCTTTTTCATTTTTCAGCGTATCCACCTGGTTGGTATCAGCTGCAAAAACGCTGCTCCTCTTTTCCACGTAAGCTCCCCGCATTTCAGCGATGCCGCAAAAAATAAAAAGTAAAACGATAACCGGAATTTTCTTCACAGGATATTCTCTAAAAAAAACGGGAAACCACATGGCCTCCCGTTTTCATTTTTTTATTGAAAAAGATTACATACCGCCAAAACGAGCGCTTATTCCGAAAGCCATAAAGTATGTAGGCCCGATTGCGAATTCAGCGTTGAAGCCAACAGTCGGAACAAAGAAATAACGCATTCCTAAAAGGAATTGTGGTTTAATCGGGCTTCCGAAACCACTCAAAAGATCTGAGCTATCGAAATTATCGCGGCTTGAATTGTAGTTCCAGAATACATAGCTGAAACGTGCGCCGACAAAAAGATCGAGATCTTCACTGTCGCCGAAATGGAAAAGCGGGCGGATACCGATGCTCTGACGGGTGAGGCGATCAGAAAAATCACCTACAATAGTAACGTTGTTCCCTGCAGTATCAGTTGTAGTGTAAGAGCTGTATTTTACCGAGATGCCCTGGTAAGTGTAACAAGCCCCGACACTGAAACGATCGGTAATGCCATAGTCAGCTGAACCGAAAATAACCGGCGTTTTTGTGGATTTTACATCGCCCGATGTATTTGCACCATCCTGGATCGCATTCAAGAGAATTCCGACAAGACTATAACCTACGCCACCTGTAACGACGACCTGGCCTTTTGCCTTTTGGGCATTTGCTGTTGTTGGATTTAATGTTGCAAATGCAGCAATAAAAAGCGCTACTGCAATAAATGAGGTCTTTTTCATGAGAGTTTTGGTTTTCTATTTATTTGATTGATCAGGCATTCTTCAAACGGCGTGCCACTTCGTCCCAATTTACGACATTCCAGAACGCGGCAATATAATCGGGGCGACGATTCTGATAATTCAGGTAATAAGCATGCTCCCACACATCGAGTCCGAGGATCGGAGTGCCCTTAACCTCAGCTACATCCATAAGTGGATTGTCCTGATTTGGGGTTGATGTAATGGCCAGTTTTTTATCAGCACCTACGATAAGCCATGCCCATCCGGAGCCGAAACGTGTAGCTCCCGCGGCTGCAAATTGTGTTTTGAATGTATCAAAGTTGCCAAAAGCGCTGTCAATTGCAGCAGCTAATTCTCCTATAGGCGCGCCACCTGCATCCGGTCCGAGAACAGTCCAGAAAAGCGAATGGTTAAAATGTCCGCCGCCGTTATTACGAACAGCAGGCACTTGTTTTGAAATATTTTTGCAGATTTCTTCAATCGACAGCTTTTCGGTTTCTGTGCCGGCAATCGCGTTGTTCAGGTTAGTGATGTAAGCCTGGTGGTGTTTTGTGTGATGGATTTCCATCGTGCGTGCGTCAATGTGCGGTTCGAGCGCATCGTAAGCGTAAGGCAGCTTTGGTAATTCGAAGGCCATAATATTTGGTTTTTAAGTTTGAAATAAATGCGCTCCATTCAGAGCAGCTAACGGGCAAATATAGCAAATGAGTGGTGAGCGGGAAGAAAAAATCGGGGGTGAATAAGCTGATGAGGGGATAGAAAAAATTGATGTGGGTAATGGCATACGTTGTTCCTTATTAGGATACGATGTTTTTTATTTATACTTTTAGTTATTTAGTAGCTATAATCTCCTGTATGAAAAAATATTTACTCTCTCTCCTTATTAATAACAAACTTCGCTCTTGGATATGCTCAAACCACCGAAAGATGGATAGACGGTGTCGGTAGTGTTACATCAGGAAGTAAAACAGCAATTGCGACAGATCTTATAGGAAATGTGTATGCAGCCGGAACCGTTTCGGGAACAGGAGGGACGGATTGGGAAATTATCAGCTATTCGCCTGATGGAACATCACGATGGACAATGACATTAAATGGCGCAGGTAGTGGTGCTGATGCTGCAATAGCAGTGGACAGCGCGTTCAATATTTATGTTTGCGGATATACAGTTAACTCTTCCAGTAATGAAGATATCACAGTACGAAAAATAGATTCATCAGGAGCAGCGTATCCCCCCAGTGAACCACATCTTGCCTGAATCATCTCTGTAATTTACGTTTGTGCTCTGACAATCACAGCAGAGATGGAATCGAATAAAAAATCGTTGCGGCGTTCGGCTGAAGAGATCGAATGCATCAAAGAATCCTGGAAGAGCAGCGGGAAGAACAAAAGTGATTTTGCGAGAGAGAACGGAATCAATTACATGACTTTTATTGGTTGGTTCCCGCCAAAAGAAAAACCGGTGAAGCAGAACTCCGG
>JALYQL010000014.1 GCA_030855855.1 Bacteroidota bacterium
AAACGATGTGCTGCTTGTTCGTGGAAATAATATCCGCGCAATGCATCTGCTGGTTTACGATCGCTGGGGCGGGTTGATGTTCGAGAGTAACGATCAGCAAAATGGTTGGGACGGAAGGCTTAAAGGACAAGCTTTAAATTCTGCAACTTTTGTTTATTCATTAGAAGCAACGTTGGAAACAGGCGAAACAGTGAAGAAAAAAGGAAATGTATCATTGATACGATAAGCTATGAAAACGAAACGATACTTCATTTATTTCTGTTGTGTGATAGGATTTTCTCTTACAGCGCAGGATGTACATTTTTCACAATTCAATGATGCGCCATTGCAAATGAATCCTGCATTGACAGGTAATTTCAGCGGCACGATCCGTTCGTATGTGAATTATAAAAGCCAATGGGCTGCCTATTCAAAAGCATACAGCACCATGTCGGCTGCTGTTGATGCGCACCTTATGCAAACAAAAGGAAGATCCAGTCAGCTTGGAATAGGGTTGTTTGTGTATAATGACAAATCAGCAAACAAAGCAATGGGCTTAACACGAATGATGTTGTCAATCGCAGCCATACGTCAGCTGAGCAAACATCATATTTTGTCTGCAGGTTTGCAGGCGGGTTTGGTTCAGCGTTCATTACGTCCCGACAAGCTGAGTTGGAATAATCAATATGACGGCACATCATATAATCCGGGTTTATCCTCATTGGAAGATGGCCTTTCCCTGCAAAGAAATTTTGCTGATTTTTCTGCCGGATTGAATTGGCATTATTCCAAATCAGAAAAGGCAATGACATTTAATGACAAGCAACAATTCAATTTTGGAGTTGCACTACATCATTTATCAAAACCCGATCAATCATTTTATGCAGATGGAAAAGACCCATTGAATTTTTGTTTCATATTTCAAACCAATTATCTTTTTGGTATTGCCAATTCCAATCTATCACTTGTACCTTCTGTGTATGCTGCTTTCCAGGGCGCACATAAGGAAATTACCGGTGGCCTTGCTTGCCAATATGAATTAAAGAATGCATCAAAATATACAGGGCAGCTAAAAAGCGCGCATATAAGTTTTGGAGCTTATTACCGGGTGCTGGATGCCATGATCTTTAATATGGGTTTGAATGTAGGTGATTATTCATTGGGTGTGAGTTATGATCTTCGGGCGCCCGGCTTAGGAAAAACCGGAATAACTTCTGGCGGACCAGAATTGATGCTTAGATTTCAACATTGAAAATAAAGTCCAAATATCTCCTTTTCATTGGGGGGGGCGCCAGTCAAAAATTAATTCTTATTTTAGCTTTAGTTCTTTAAAAAGGTGCGGTTAAATGACCTATTTCCAAACATAGGAAAACAATAACCAGGTAACGGCAAACACCCTGTTTGCATCAGAAGTTACCCACGTGCAACCCGCCCATTTTCCTGCAAGCCTCCAAAGCCTATGATAGCAGCGGTTTCCCTAAAAACCCCAATTATTAATTATTAATCTGCACATTATTAATTATTAATCTGCCCATCATTAATTTGCACATCACTTCACTTCCTTTTCATCGTATTAAACATCTGCTCCAGGTTAGACAGCTCAACCAATGAAGTCGCGTAAAACCAGAACTGAGTTTTTTCTTTTTCACTTTCATCCACAACAGTTTCATTCCAGGTATAAGTCGGCGTCATGTACACAACTGTCTTTGAAGGTTTGCCGAATGTGATTCCTGAAATTTCATTTTTGGAGATCATGCTTGGCGGACTATGCTGGTCAGGCGCAGAACCGAAATAAATTCCTGCACCACCTTTATTGTAGGTCGTGTCTTTTGATGTAATGTAATACACGATAAAGTCATGGCCTTTTTGCTCTGATAATGTGTGTGTGGATGGCAGATCAATAACGAAACCGCTCGTGCCGATATCGGTGGTTACGCTTTTTCCAAACGTTTGAATGATCTTGTCGTTTTGAAAATTCTCCGCCTGTTCCGGTTTCCCCGAACATGAAACGAGTAGAAAAACAGCAAATATGATAACACGTAATTGAATTTTCATAAGATTAATGTGTTTTACGGATTGCATTATCCAGCGAATATTTTCCGGAACCGATCACAAGTATTGCGAAGTAGAGCAGGCAATAAAAGATCGCAGATTCGCTTTCCATATAAGGCTGTCCTTTGTCAATAATGAAAATGATGACCAGCATGCAGATAATCAGCGGTAGTGTAGCGAATCGTGTGAAAAATCCCGCAACAATCAGTATCGAGCAGAAAAATTCCGCGAATATGGTGAGCGAAAGAGAAGCAGTATGACCAACATGAAGCGGATCAGGAAAGGCATCAACTTTTGCACTGAAACTTTCGAGTTTTTTCCAGCCATGCGGGATCATCAATGCGGATGTCAATCGCAGAATTAATGCAGTGATGTTGATGGCAGTGTCGGGTTTAAATGGGAATAGTTTCATGGTGATAAATTTATTCTTTGCAATTTGTTCAGGCAAATTTGCCGTTTGTTCGGGCGAAGTCGGGAACAGACGGCAAAAGATATGATTTTAATTCAAAGCTTCTTCGGGCGTTTTCACTCCTTCAAACATTCCTAAAACTTTCTGCAGCACACGATCCACCACCGAGTCAGGACAACTTGCGCCGCTTGTAAGAATGATGTTCACTGGTTTTTTACCGGGCATCCAGTTCTCTGTTTCTTTTACATCCTGCAAATGCAGATCGAAATGACGGATCAATTCCGGAGAAATTATTTCCGAATCATCCTTGATAAAATAAGTCGGAAATTTTCGCTCGCACAATTCTACAAGATGAGAAGTGTTCGAGCTGTTATAACCACCAACAACTATTGCAAAATCTGCATCCTGCTTCAGCAAAGCATAAGTAGCATCCTGGTTTTCATTCGTCGCATAGCACAATGTATCGCGTGTGTCTGCAAAATGATTTTTGATGTTTGCTTCACCATATTTCTGAACCATTACCGTTTTCAGAAAATCCGCGATGGCTTGCGTGTCGGTTGCAAGCATTGTGGTCTGATTAATTACACCAACACGCTGCAAATGTTTTTCAGGATCAAATCCGGGTGAAGTTCTGTCCGCGAATAATTTATCAAACTCCGCACGCGGCAAAATGCCTTTTATAAAATCGCCGAGCAGCATTGTTTCTTCCATGTCTTTTACAATGATGACGGGGCTGAATGCAATGCTTTGTGAAAATGTAGCGCGGGTTTCTTCGTGCGATGGCTTTCCGTGCAGCACAAGCGTGTAATCACGTTTCCCCAACTTCTCCGATGCATGCCATACGCGCTCTACAAACGGACAAGTCGTATTATAACGTTGCGGTTCGATGCCAAGCGATTTTAGTTTCTGTTCAATATCAATCGTTGTTCCGAATGCGGGAATAATTACGATGTCGTCTTTCTTCAATTCTTCCCACGGAATAACCTGGTTTCCCTTTGTATCCATGAGAAATTTCACGCCACGGGAAATCAAATCTGCATTTACTTCCGGATTGTGAATCATCTGGCTGAGCAGGAATATTCGTTTCCCCGGATTTTCATCAATCGCGCGAAAAGAAATCTCCACCGCGTTTTCCACGCCATAACAAAATCCGAAATGGCGGGCGATGAAAAATTTCACCGGGCCAAAATCAAGCACAGTAGGAGAGAAGTCCTGTTTTTTCGGATCGTTCAATTTACGGATCGCCTTCAGCTTCGAAATGATCGGGCTGCGGTAAAATTCCGGAATGTTGAAGGATTTCATTGGACTACAAAGGTAATTAAGGTAATTGGGGAAATTGGGGTAATTAAGGATTTTTCATTTATCCCAATTACCCCAATTCCCCCAATTACCTTATTTCCCCCAATTACCTTAAACTAGTTCTTGATCAGCTTTTTAGTCAATACAGTTGTTTCATTGCTTACATGAACAGAATAAATTCCGTTTGCCAATGTAGAAAGGTCAACTGTTTTTGTAGTTGATCCTGTGAAACGTGAGCTGTAAACAATTCTGCCGTCCATCGATACGATCTCAACAAGCGCATCTTCCATATTCGAAAGACTGATCGTGAAATTGCCATCTGTTGGATTCGGATAAACATTTATCTCGGCAACGTTTGTTTCCTGAATGCCGAGGCAAACGTCAACAAATACAGTTGCATCAACCGGGCAATAAAGTGTTGATGTGCCTGTTTCCGCACCCGTTGAATCGGTTGCAGTTGCATATACAAGTGTTTCATCAATTCCGTTAAACTGGCTGCCGCCTTCAAAGTGGAAGTACCAGCGATTGTTCCATGGCGCATACGTGAAGCTCGCCAGGTCAGAAAGATCTGTGAAAGGGAAAGCAATTGTTGACGCCTGATCAGGAAGCACACGACGGTGAATATTGTCATCATTTTCATCACGGAAAAGAACGGAATAATCTGTTCCGTTAAATTCAGCAATACCATAAGCGGCCCAGGTTTCGCTGAAGTTAAATTCCGGGTTTGAAATGCTGCCGAGATCAGTAACAACACCATCCTGAAGATCGATCACATACCAGGAACTACGTGGTGCGCTGAAAAGAATAATAAAACCATTGCCTGCAAATACACCGCTTTGAAAATTGTATGCATTGTCCCAGCCAAAAGGAATAGAATCTGAAAGTGTGATCACTCCGGTTCCAAGCGTAAGATTTGGATTAAGTGAACGCAATTGAGTTACATACATCGAATCGATTAAGTCTGCATCAGGAATTCCTACAATAGGATTGTATAAAGTAAAAAGTGTTCCGGTTGCAAGATCACTTGCCAGACCGTCCATGCGTGGATATTTTACAGGGTTTTGTAAGTTGAGATCAAAACGTGCTGTTGAATCATCTCCTACAACATAAACGAAGTTTGTTGTTACAGCTATACCACCACGATCATCGCCGGTGAGCGAATCATGATCTACAACCATACTGTCGGCATCAGTCAGTGAAGTGATCACAAAATAACGGTCATAAAGTGTAGTTGCAGCATAATATGTAGTTGTGGTAAAAAGCTGTGGTGTGGTAAATGTATTCCCGGTGTCAACAGGTGTAGTAAGTCCTGCATCGCTGTACCAAACAATATGGCCTGTTCCGTCAACGGTAATTGTTGAAGTGTTCCATGGACAAATTGTATCCGGTGATATGGATGTGATGAGCGGACCTTGATTGATCGTTACATACACTTCAGCTGTGGTAGTACATGAAGAATCATTTGTAAATGTGTACGTAAGCGTGTAAGTACCGGGCATAAAACCTGCAGGATCAAAATTGGTTCCTGAAATACCGGGACCGGAGAGTGTTCCTCCTGCTGGCGCAAATGTAAGTGCAACAGGCGCGTCGATCGGGCAAAAAGTGTTGGACGGAATTGAAAGTGATGCTAAAGGGCCCGAAGTACAGTACATATAATCCAGCTTTATACGCGCATGATTGGATGTGCAGAACGTACCAACACTCGATTCTGA
This sequence comes from Bacteroidota bacterium, assembly GCA_030855855.1. Classification (GTDB taxonomy): domain Bacteria; phylum Bacteroidota; class Bacteroidia; order Palsa-965; family Palsa-965. The sequence continues at coordinate 5,452 of JALYQL010000014.1, forward strand.
GATTCCTGTAAAGTCAAGTTGATTATCTGCCAGCCAGTTATTGATCCTTGATGCCGGAAACAAAAGCGTTACAGAATCAGACATACAATCGCTGCCATCAAAATAAGGCTGTGTTGTGCCAATGAGATTCCCGCTTTCATCATAAACCGAAATGAATTCTGAAGTCGAACCGAAATCCCCTTCGTAATAAACAGTCAGTGTGGCTGTTCCGAAAGCAAAGTTTTGTGGGGAAGTAATTATCCAGCCCAGCGAATCAGGTGAGCTGACAAGCGTATCGTATGGACTTGTTTGTGTGAATGACAACTGGGCTTTGATCTCATTACTGAAACCAAGCGAAGCAATCGTTACAATTGCGGCAATAAATCGGTGTGTAAATTTTTTCATTTTTGTTTTAATTGAATAAAGAGAAAAGAGATGCTTTTTTGAGTCTGCAAAAGTAACATAATACAAGCAAAAGACAATGATGGTTAATCACTTTATGGTAAAGAAGAGATTATCTTATTCACAAGGCATTCAATTGCAACAAAATTATTTCCGTATCGTTATGGGCTGCATCACAACTTCAAACTTCAGATTTCAATTTCAAATCTATAAAAATCGTAATTCGTATCCCATTTTCGCAAGTATTAGTATTGATTCGTAATTCGTACCTCTTTCACCTCTTGATCTGTGCCTTATTCAACGCATTCGTAAACGCCTTTGCATTGCGGAGATGCTCATTGTAATCGGCAGTGAATTTATTATGCCCTGTTCCGAATTCAGCGCACATGTAGATGTAATTACTTTTGTAATAATTCAGCACGGCATCAACAGCAGCCCTTGTCGGAATACGGATGGGGCCGGGAGGAAGTCCTGCATACTTATAAGTATTGTACGGCGAATCAATTTCTTTGTCGGCATCCAACACACGCAAAATTGAAAAATCACCGAGCGCAAAAATCAAAGTCGGATCGGCCTGCAATGGAATTCTTTTTCTCAGGCGGTTAATATAAAGCCCTGCAACGACCGCCTGCTCTTCATGGTCATTCATCTGCTCCGATTCTACAATTGACGCGAGAATAATTACATCAGACTGCGACAATGGAATAGCGGCAGCTTTTGATTTGCGTTCTTCATTCCAGAACTTTTTATATTCTTTCGACATCCGTTCGAAAAACTGCTCTTCGCTCGTGTTCCAATTTAATTCGTAAGTATTCGGAATGAACAACGTCATAATATTTTCCGTTGTCAATCCATACTTACTCAGAAATCCGGCATCATTCAGCAACATTAAAAAACGGGCAGAATCCGCTTCAAGCTTTCCTCCGACACGCCCCGCCAGCTTTTCTTTTGTCCGAATGTTGTTGAAAGAAAATTCTACCGGCTCCTGCAATCCCGCGCGAAGGAGATTCACAAGATCACGATTATCCATTCCGTCTTTGATCCTGTAACGACCCGGCTTGGGTATTTTGAATTTTTTAAGATCTGCGATCAGCATAAAAGATGCGGTATCTTCCACGAGCTTCATTTCATTAAGCTGGACTAATAATTCAGGCATAGTCGTGCCCGTGCTGATGAAAAGAAATTCGGATTTACCATCTGCGAGATGCACATTCGGACGGTAATAGATCTTCCAGAACCAGTAAGCGCCGCATCCGCCGAGGATGAGTACAAGAAGTAATGCTGCTAAAATGATTTTCTTTTTCACGGGGGAATTATTTTACTTGCTTCAACTGCTGGCTAAGTCTTATCGCTTGCTGATTGGCCGGATTTACTTTTAATGTGCGGTCAACATACTCCGTTGCCTTCACAAAATTTTTGCGATAAATATACAAACCTGCTTTGTTCATCAGCGCCTGTTCATCATCCGGATTTAACGCAAGTGCTTTGTCGTAATACATTTCTGCTTTAACATCCTCTTTTTCTTCCAGCCAGAGGTATCCGAGATTAGTCAGCGCCGGCACATAATCGGGGTATTCATCTATCACCTGCTGGTATTGCGCGCGCGCTTCAAACTTCTTTTGCTGCGTGGCAAGTGCCAATGCATATTTACTTCTGAAATCAGGAATAAACGGAGCGAGCTCAACAGCTTGTTTATAAAATAATTCTGCCGTTACGGGATCGCCCAGCTTAAAAAATGCTTCACCTATGCGATAAGAAGTCCATGCGTCCGCGTTATCAAATGTCGGATGAATCAATACACTATCAAGAGCGTAAATACGCCCGGCCCTGTCTGCAACACTTTTTACGCCCATGAAATCTTCTTTCAGGTAATAATAATGTACAAGGTCGCCGAAATTGGAACGGACATTTGCTGTAGAATTTTCCGGCAGATATTTTTTTGCGGAATCGAGCAGCTGCGGATCGCGGCCGAATTTTTCGAATTGCTGCAGGTAAGCCCGCGCTTTGATCTTCGGTGCCGGATTTTTATCGTTCACCGCATACAGTCCGAGGAATTTCCTTACACCCGCAACTTCCGCCGTCGCATTTTTTTTCTCCACCGGCTTGCGGATAAAATGATCGTGAACTGTAACGTGCGGAATGTCGATGGCGCCCGAACGTGGCATATGGCAGCTTACACAATTATTGTCCGCAGCCGCAACATGTTCGGGCGTGTCGGAACATTTCTGTAATTTACTTTTCGGTGTTCCGTGACATCCGTTACACGCATTATTAAAATGTGCGTCGCCGGCTTCTTTCACCGTCACATGCGGATTGTGACACGTCACGCAGGTGAATGCATCTTTATACGGGCGAAGCGAATCGTTTGAATTACCTGCAATGCGTGCTTCCGTCTGTAAAAAACATTCCGACATTTTTAAACGCTCCACATGCGAAGCCATGATGAACTGATCTTCCGCGCCTTCATATTTCGGCATAAAAACAGTCAGGTAGTCGTTCAGCTTCATGCCCGGCCGGAAATCGAAAAAAGATTTCCCCGGCATCAGCACTGCGTTTCCCTGCAAATGACAACGCTGGCAAACATCGAATTGCAGGTCGGGTGAAAGTTTGCCCGGATTTACAATCGTGTAATCAATGTATTTTGAAGTGTCGACCATGTTGCCCGATTCTTTCTGTGCAATGTGCAACGATCCTGGTCCGTGACAACGTTCGCATGAAATTCCATTGGGCACTTCGGAGAATTTATTTTCAGAGCCTTTTACAAATCCCGGAAGCGAGTTATGGCAGCTCATGCATTCCAGCCCGATCTTTCTTTCAAAGCGCGAGTTAAAGCCATTTTCAAAGCCGGGAGGAAGATCCCAATCACCTTGCTGCGTGTAAAATGTCATCGGCATCTGGAACACATAACCGTTTTCATTCCGCATGTGCGAGTTCGTATGCTGGCCTGAACCCACGATGTAATTTATTTTTTCGGTGCGCGAATAAACCGTGTCTTTTCCGTCCAGTCGGAATTCTTTGATGTACATAGTGCTATCGCGGAAATAACTTTGATACCACATATTATTTGAATCGTCGTGTATCAGCGATTCCTTTCCGAACTTTCCTTTGCTTTTGTTTGCAGAAGCAAGATCAAACGACTGTCCCATGCCCGTGTGAATGAACGTCGTATAAATATTTTCATGGCATTTCCTGCACGCCTGCATTCCCACGTAATGAACAGCAGTATCGTGGTTGAGGTAAAGAAGTTTCTCGTTTAAGGTTGTTTCTTGTTTGTCGTTTGCAATTTCATCACCACAATATGAAGCGCCAAAAGCAATTCCGAGGAAAAGCAGGAGAATAAGTGGAATACGGATAATGTTCCGTTTGAAGCGCATTCTACGAAGGTAATGTGTGAATGTGCTAATGTGGTAATCTGCTGATAAAAAAAAGGATGCAGTTATTCGGAATCTTTAACACTTGACGACGTCGGATGACCTGTGACAGAAAAATCTAGTTATCTGAAATGATTTTGTCGTCCTTGTAGTTGATGATTCTTGTTATATTTCCCGATTTATCATAAAAGACAGATTTACCGTCTCTCAATCCATCTTTAAAATTGTATTCGGTTTTTATTTTCCCACCCAGGTAATAATCCCATGAAGCGCCGTTGAGTTTTATGGAACTACCACGATCAGGAAAGTCAAATGCTTTGTTTTTTTCTTCCGGAACCAGTTCAAAAATGCAGTTGTTGATCCAGTTAAGACTCCCATTTGGATAATACTGATAAACTGTCCATTTTCTTTTGCTGTAATCAACTACTACCCGGAAGATTACCGCCCATTGAGAAGAATGGTAAACGATCACAGAATCTATTTTTCCGTTTGTAAAAAACAATTCACGATCAAGCGTGCCATTATAAAAGCCCATCGTAATAAAAACTGAAATCTTCCCGTTACAGATTTTTCCTTTCAGCGAATATGTGTTTGAAACAGACTCAAAAGCCAGGTCATCTTTTTCGCATACTGCGTCCCCGATAAAAACTAATTTGGATTGCGTTCCGTTTTCATAAAGCCGCTGATAGCTGATCTTTCCATGGTAAAAATACCGTGACCAGCCATTCAGCTTCCCATTTTCATAGCGCTCGAGCTTAATTGTATCATTCCCATGCATTTCAAATTCAACCCTGGTCGTCAGTAACCCATTTTGATAATAAAAATCAGTAACACTGAGGATATTGTATGCAAAAAGTCCCCCCCAGCCTTCATGATTAAAAATCCAATTATAATCCCTGATCTTACCATTTCCGCAAACCAAATTAATTTCCGGAACCAATATTCCGTTTCTTGAAACAGCAATGACAAAAAGTAACCGATCGTTTATCAGGCATTTTTGACAAAGAATCTGTGAATCCGGAGTGAAATACTGAGTTATGCTGAAGGAATCAATTTTATAATCCAGGGAAAAGTAACCTTGCGATTGAAATTTTTTAACCGGAAGCGGGTATTTCGAGGGGAATTTTTTTAGACAAGCAGAAGTGTCCCTCCCGGCAATCTCAATTTTATGAAGTCTGCTTTTCTGCGAATAGCCAGCGTTGACAAAGACAGTGAAAAATGTCAGAAGATAAATAGTTTTTGCAAAGAATCCCTTTTTCATACATTCCTAATGCACGTAATCAAAAAAAGATACAAACGCCTTCAGCTTGTCACCTTATCGAATCTGTAATCTGTAATCTGGTAATTGGTAATCCGGCACCGAAGGCGTCCCCTTGGGATAATTGGTAATTACGTGCTAATGCCCTTTTCTAATCAACTGCATCAAAAGCTCATCCACAAACCCATCTCCCACACGAATCCATTCTTTCTTAATTCCGGTGATTACGAAATGATGCTTTTTGAAAAGGTGAAGGCTTTGCTCATTGTCAACAGTTACATTCACATAAAGCTGATGAAGGTGAAGCTGGTGAAAGCAATACTGAATGAGAAGATTCAATGCTTCCGTAGCATACCCTTTGCCGCGGTCCATTTTCTCCGCCACAAGAATTCCGATTCCCGCGCGCTGGTGCTGCGGATCAAAATCAAAAAGATCGATTGCGCCAACGTCAACTCCTTCTTTGGTGGTGATCATCAAACGCAATTGTTTGTTGGTATGAAGGTCGAGGTGCGATGACGCGATATATTGCTCGAGCACAAAACGGGAAAAAGGCGTTTGAGTATGGGAAGCAACCCAGATCGCGGTATCATTTTCCCATTTGTAAAGCGTCTCCACATCCTGCGGCTCAAGCGCGCGAAGACGTATGCGTTCACCAAGAAGAAGCTGGACCTGTATCATGGATAAAAGGGTACGAATTACGAATCGGTACGAATATACTAAAGCGTACGAATTACGAATCGGTACGAAGATACGAATGAATATGAAAGAGTACCGTTTTAAGATTCGTAACTATTCGTGCCGATTCGTAATTCGTACGCTACTTCAGCGAGGATTGAATAGCTTCTTTCAGGTGATGGTTTGTATATGTCAATAATTCAAAACGTTCATTTACAATCAACTTCTCCATATTCAAAGCAAAAACTTTTCCCAGCGCATTTACCTTTTCCATCAGCGGCAACAATTCAAAAATAAAATCCGCTTTTTTCATTTCATCTCCAAGCACATCAGCAACTGTGTCGCGGATAGGAAAGAGGCACGAAACTTTTTCTTCGATTACCTTTTCATATTTCATGAAATTTTCGCGGGTGCGCAGAATAGAACTTTCTACATTCCATTCTATAAAAAGCGCAGGAATATTTTTCCTTTTGATAAACAGAAGCAGCTTTCCCAGCGGACTTCCCATTTGTCTTCCAGCGTCTGAAATCGCATACACTTTGCCATCTACAGAAAGCAGCAGGTGAGGAGGAAGGCTGTTGGCGTTGAAAAGAATAATGTAAACGCCTTCAGAGAAATCATTTTCGCTGACTTGAAATATAGGATGCAGGCAGAAATTCTTCACAGCTTATTTTCGTTTGCCTTTTACCGGAACAGGAGGTTGTCCGCCACCAATCCGGATGCCGATTTCCTTAAAAATGCCGATGAAAGTGACATGGTTCAAAGGGAATTCGAGGAACACGTGCAGGAAGCTGAGCAGGAAAAGCACGTTGAATCCCCACATGTAATTGTAAAGGTAAAACGCCACAGAAGCTGCCCAGAGTGTGCCAATAATGATAAGTCGTTTTTTCGGAACCTGGTGCCATTTGATCACCGAAGTTTTGGAGAACCAGTTGAGGTAATGATACGTATAGGCAAAAGCGATGAAACGCATGATCATCAATCCTGCCGGCGAATTGTAAGTGGATTTAATAAGGTTGTTGTAATTTTCCATCGAGTCAGGTGGATAAACATACGCAGCGCTATCCCAGACATTCAACGCGTAAAAATTCACGACATGAAAGCTCGGATATGTTTTATGCGCGTATTCGGAAATAAAATGAAGGTCGGGATGGACGAAGACGAATATAAAAGGACAAAGGAAAAATAAAATGCAGGACACATAACCGCTTGTGCTTCTTCCTTTCAGCGCGCCGAAAAGCATAAACATGCCGGTGAAAAGATAAACGTGGATAAGCGTTGGGAGGAAAACGGAAAAGAAAACAACTCCTTTGTGTGCAAGCGTGGCGGCGACACAGATCACAATGAAAGCAAGTAGCCGGTAAAAAGAATCTTTCAGCAGCACCATGGCCAGCGATGCGAAAAACGCGATAAAGACAAGCCCCGTAGTCACCATTTGCTGGTGTTCGGTTTTCGGGTTGAATAAATGAAAGTTTGGGATGATCTTATCGATGTAGATGGCGAAAAAAAGGATCACGCCGGCAATTCCCAGGATGATAAAATCTTTTTTGCCGTTCGTGAAATAATTACGTTCGTGCAGCCATGAAATTTCGGTGAGGTAATGTGCCGGTCCGAGAATGGCGTAAGAAAAAAGAAACAATTCGAACGGAATGAAAAAAGCCACCAGCACTGACAACAGTATCAGCCCGATGTTGAGATAATTTATGCGATCTGAGTTGGGGATGCTGCTGATTGCGCTCATGCTTCAATTTCTCCTTTAAAAACAAATGTAGCCGGACCTTCCAGCCACACATTTGTAAACTGATCTCCGTCGCGTTTGAAATGAACGGAAAGATTTCCTCCCCGCGTATGCACCGCGCATTTCTCCGCAGATGAAGCAATTCCTTTTAATGCCGCCGCCAGCGCGCTCGCCGTTACACCAGTGCCGCACGAAAGCGTTTCATCTTCCACGCCACGCTCATACGTACGCACAAAAATTCCACCATTATCTTCCGCCACAAAATTCACATTCGTTCCTTCTTTTATAAAACGCTCGCTGTTACGGATTTTTTTCCCCTCGCTCACCACATCCATCGCCGGAACATTCGTAGTGAATTTCACATAATGCGGCGAACCTGTGCTGAGATAAAAAAAGCCGGCGCCACTTTCAATTTCTTTAACGTCGTTCATCTTCAGCTTTACCGTTTCCGGGCCGATGATAGCAGTATGCGCTCCGTCAATGGCAAGAAAAGTTACTTCGTGCTTATTCACCGCGCCGATGTCAACAGCAAAACGGGAAATACATCTTCCGCCGTTCCCGCACATCGAGCTTGGATTTCCATCCGAATTGAAATACACCATTTCGAAATCATAACCCTGCTTGTTGCGCAGCAGCATCAGTCCATCCGCGCCAATCCCGAAACGCCGGTTGCACAAATGCGCGATAAGCTTTGTATCGGAATGATCAAACACGTTTTCACGATCATCGAATAAGATGAAATCGTTGCCTGTCCCTTCGTATTTGTAGAATGTGCGCTTCATTGAATTTTAGAAAGCGTGTATTCGTCCGTGATGCGTTCAAGCTGTTGAAACTCTGTTGTAGGCTCAATCTTAAAAACACCGGTAAGGCATTTCAGCACTGTCGTATTATCCACTTTGAAAACCGACACAATATCCTGGTCGCCGTAACCGAAAAGCACCAGCTTATTACGTACGAATTTGTAACCGTGATAATTCAAAGGCGATTTCCAGAATTCGACAGCAAGATTCATCTGGGGAATTTCCTTACCGCCGAGGCTGTCCGTCTTTTTCGAATCGAGGTTGATAATGGAATACGTTTTTTCGGCCAGCTGCTCATCTTTCCGGATCACGATATCGCCGTTTGTATGGTTGCCATTATATACAGTCGGCAACGCAGTATCACCAGGAGTTTTATCATTAGCTGAAACAACTGTTGAAGAATCCTTCACAGCCGGCTTTTTTACTTTTTTAGGTTTAGCTTCTTGCTCATCCTCGTTCTCTTCTTCGGGAATTACCGCCCCTGTTTTGTTATCTTTTTCCGTAAGTGATTTGTAAAAAGACAGTTCTTTCACATATTGATCCAGCTTAAGAACGAAAAATCCACCGCCTAAAACAAGGCCAAACAAAAGTCCAAGAATAAAAACCTGGAATTTATCGCGGAAATAAGAGAAACGGGAGCGGACCTTCATTGGTGCTGCGAAGTTAGGATAATTACCAATTACCTAATTACCAATTACCAATGAAAAATACGGGGTTTGGAAATTTGGAAAATGGAAATTGGGTAGCTGGTCGGGTTGTAGTGTGTTACAGGTAGTGCCCGGTACAGTCCCTTTTGCCCAGATTTTCCAATTACCAATGAACAGTATAGCGTAGAACCCTATTCATTACAATAAAGGAATGGAAGTAATGAAGTATTATGGCCGTCACTCAGCGTCGGTAATTGGTAATGTGGCACTGAAGGCGTCCCCTTGGGATAATTGGTAATTGGTAATTAGGTAATTGGTAATCATTTTCCCCTCCACCATAAATCTTGTTAAATGCCCCTGCCAAAAATACTTTAAGTACGATTTTTGCTGTTAGTATAGAGAAATTTATAAGTCATCTTTAACGCTCAAAAAACGCGACTAAAAATGAAAAAGATAATCAGCACTTTAGCTATTGCTGTTTTGGGTGGCGCTGCTGCCCTCGGTCTTAATACTTTGTTTTTTGCTCCTCAGTCATTGGCAGATGCAGTTAAGCCACAGCTTCAGACGCGCTTCACCAACCTGGGAGGTGCTTCCGGACCCGTTGATTTCCGTGAAGCTGCAGACCAGACCATACATGCTGTGGTGCATGTTACCACAAAATTTACAACCAATCAAACCTACTACGATCCTTTCCAGGGCTTTTTCGGAGGCGGAAACGGAATGCAGGTGGTGCCGCGTGAGCAACAGTCTAGCGGTTCCGGCGTTATTATTTCAAATGACGGGTACATTGTGACAAATTATCATGTGGTGGAAAGTGCTGACAATATTTCCGTGACTTTGAACGACAAAAGGACTTATGAAGCAAAAGTCATTGGAACTGATCCTAACACGGACCTTGCTGTGATAAAGATTGATGAGACAGCGCTGCCTTTTGTGGCCTATGGAAATTCGGACGAAGTAAAAGTAGGCGAGTGGGTGCTTGCGGTCGGAAATCCGTTTAACCTGAATTCTACTGTTACTGCCGGAATTGTGAGTGCGAAAGCCCGCAACATTAATATTATTTCAACCAACGGAAGCGGTTCAGGAGCTGTTGAATCATTTATACAGACCGATGCTGCTGTTAATCCGGGAAACTCCGGTGGTGCGCTCGTCAATACAAGTGGTCAGCTCATCGGAATTAACTCTGCTATTGCTTCCAGCACAGGTTCATTCGCAGGTTATTCCTTTGCAATTCCTGTTAATCTGGTGCGCAAAGTAGTAGCAGACCTTATGGAATTCGGCACTGTGCAGCGTGGGTATCTCGGCGTGAATATCCGTGACGTGAATGCCAGCCTGGTAAAAGAAAAGAACCTCGAGAAGCTTTCCGGCGTATACGTGGAAGGTGTGATCGATGGTGGCTCGGCTGCAGATGTGGGAATTGAAGGGGGAGATGTAATCACACGTGTTGGTGACATTCCTGTGAATAACGTTCCTGAATTACAGGAGCAGATCAACCGTTTCCGTCCGGGGGATAAAGTGGCAATCACTTACGCACGTGGATCGAAAGAAAAGGTCGTGACGGTAATGCTGAAGAATAAAAACAATTCGGCAGCATTGTTGAAAAAAGATGATAAAGTGGGGGAAGCTGAAACGCTGGGAGCAACTTTCGAAACAATTGCACCTGAAGATATGAAGCGGCTGAACATTGAAAACGGTTTGCGTGTGAGTAAGCTCGGGGCCGGGAAACTGCGCAATTCTGGTATCCGCGAAGGATTTATAATTACAACGATCGATAAAAATAAAGTGACGAGTCCGGAAGAGTTGAAACGTATCCTGGACATTAAGAAAGGAGGGATTTTGATTGAAGGCGTATACCCAAATGGATCACGGGCCTATTATGCTTTCGGAATGTGATGCGTTCGTCGATAAATAATTACCTTTGATCGAGAAACGAATAGCGTTATCACAAGATTTTGAGCAGGTTAACGTTTTGTTGTAAAAAGATTACGGCAATACTTGTGTTCCGAATTCATAGGGCTTACCTTTGCGCCGGAATTGAATGACCCAACTTTACGTGCTGCCGGTATTTTGATGTGGAAGGACTAAAAACAAAAATATGAGACAACTAAAGATTACCAAGTCGATCACGAACCGCGAAAGCGCTTCTCTCGACAAATACCTCCAGGAAATTGGTCGCGAAGACCTTATTACTGCCGAGGAAGAGGTAGTGTTGGCAAAGAAAATCCGCGATGGCGATGAGCGCGCGTTAGCTAAAATGGTAAAAGCTAACTTACGTTTCGTTGTATCAGTTGCGAAACAATACCAGAACCAGGGACTCAGTCTTCCCGATTTGATCAATGAAGGAAATCTGGGTCTGATTAAAGCCGCCCGTCGTTTTGACGAAACACGTGGTTTTAAATTTATCTCCTACGCCGTTTGGTGGATCCGTCAATCTATTCTTCAGGCTTTGGCTGAACAATCCCGTATTGTTCGTCTGCCTTTGAACCAGGTTGGCTCTTTAAATAAGATCAACAAAGCGTATTCCCGCCTTGAGCAGGAATTCGAACGTGAACCGACTGCCGCTGAACTTTCAGTTGTGCTTGAGCTTCCTGAAGATAAAGTAGCCGACACTATGCGTGTTTCCGGCCGTCACGTATCAATGGATGCGCCTTTGCTTAACGGTGAAGACAACAGTCTGCTTGACGTACTTGTCAACCACGATTCACCACGTGCCGATCGTTTGCTGATGAACGAATCTTTGCAAAAAGAGATCGAACGTTCGCTTGCAACATTGACAGAGCGTGAGCGTGATGTGATTAAGCTGTTCTTCGGAATCGGCTGCCAGCACGGATTGACATTGGAAGAGATCGGCGCGAAATTCGACCTCACACGTGAGCGCGTCCGCCAGATCAAAGAAAAAGCGATCCGTCGCCTGCGTCACAGCTCAAGAAGCAAACTTCTTAAAGCGTACCTCGGATAAAAAATGTCTGACTTTAAAAAAAGCCGCGAGAATAAGGAGCACCGAAAGGATCCTGATTTCTTGCGGCTTTTTTTTGTCATTGGTCATTGGTCAATAAACATTAGTCAGTGGTCATTAGGAAAAAATGAACAACTAATGACTAATGTCTAATGACCAATGACTAATAACAAATGCCCACTGACTATTGCCCACTGACTATTGTCTATTGACCAATTTCAAATTTCAAATTTTCTAATTTCTAATTTTCCCACCTATGACACTTGAAACGATGGAGCCAACAAGAGGCACGGCCAAATCGTACGAACTGGAGCTGAATGACTGGATCAGCGCGGAGAAATCAGCTATTGAGCTTATCAGCAACATCGGTACGCTCTGGTTTGAAAAATCTGTGGAGCTCGTTCTTTTCCGCAACCAGCTCATCGACCGCAGCGCAAGCGAAATCATGAACCTTCATCAATACGCGAAGGACATTGTAAAACGCCCGATCAACGTAAGCGATACCGCAAAGCTCGCAGGCGAATTGAAAAAGCTCGACCTCGCTCCGTCCAAAATTGACATCGGAAAATTGTGCGGCGAATGGACTGAAGAGGCAAAAAATTACACCGACATCACCGCTTTCGTAACTGATAAGCTGAAAGATTTTATCGGCCAGGAAAAAGGTTCCATCACTCCGAAAGATGTAGTGTTGTATGGATTCGGCCGCATCGGTCGCCTGGCAGCCCGCGAATTAATTTCACAGGCAGGAAAAGGAGACCAGCTTCGTCTGCGCGCAATCGTTACTCGCGGAAACAGCTCCGAAGAAATTGTAAAACGCGCCGATCTGCTGCGCATGGATTCGGTACACGGACCATTTCCCGGAACCATCATCGAAGACCTGGAAAACAAGCAGCTCATCATCAATGGACACGTCGTGCAGATGATCAACGCGAACAATCCGGAAGATGTGGATTACACCGCTTACGGAATTGACAACGCATTGCTCATCGACAACACCGGCGTTTTTCGTGATGACAAAGAACTGAGCCGTCACTTAAAATCAAAAGGCATCAGCAAAGTTTTATTGACCGCTCCAGCAAAAGGCGATGTTCCGAATGTTGTTTACGGTGTGAATCATGAAACAGTTGATCCGACAAAAACACAAATTTTCTCAGCAGCATCTTGTACCACCAACGCCATCATGCCGATTTTGTATGTGGTAGACAAAGAGCTTGGCATTGAAAAAGGACATATCGAAACTGTTCACTCGTACACAAACGACCAGAACCTGCTCGACAATTACCACAAAAAATATCGTCGCGGACGTTCTGCAGCGTTGAACATGGTGATCACCGAAACAGGAGCAGAGAGCGCGTTGAAAAAAGTGTTGCCGCATCTCGCAGGAAAGTTCACCGCCAATTCCGTGCGTGTCCCTACCCCAAACGTTTCGCTCGCGATCCTCAACATCACCATCAATCGCGAAACAACAAAAGAAGAAGTGAACGAGATCATCCGTAAGTACGCATTGAAAGGGCCGCTTGTTGAGCAGATTCAATATGCATTCTCGAATGAATTGGTAAGCTCTGATGTAATTGGAAATCCATGCCCTGCGGTTTTCGATTCACAGGCAACGATTATTTCTCCGGATAAGAAAACGATTATACTTTATGTGTGGTATGATAATGAGTATGGTTACACACGACAAGTAGTTCGTTTCTCTAAATATATTGCGGAGGTGATTCGACTGAG
>JALYQL010000018.1 GCA_030855855.1 Bacteroidota bacterium
CATCGGTCTTTAATGCCAATGTAAAAAATACGCGCGCTTTCGGTTCTTATCACAAACCCGATATTGTAAGCAATGATTGTAATTACGGAAACGCGAAAGACGGCAACTGGTTTGTTGGAATTGCGACAAATGTGAATGGAGGAATCCGCTCTGAGGCGATAACGCTTGAGCTGACAACTGCGCTTACAAAAGGCGAGCAATATTCACTTACATTTTATGCGCGCCTTCACTCGGTCGCTTCGAATATTGAAGTAGGACAGAGTGTTGCCGATTCACTTGCCGGACAGGTATTTTATACTATTTCTGCCGACAATATCGGAAGCGGCTGGCTTGAATATTCCATCCGTTTCACCGCGCTGAATAACGGAAAATTTATTTCTGTCCGTGCGATCAACCCGAATGCGAATTCGGGTGTGTGGTTGGATGGATTTAAACTGAATCCTGTTTTTCAGCCGGATAATGTGGTGATGAGCTCAAAAACGATTCCGGCTACAAAACAGTCGACAGAGCCTGTGACACAGAAAAAAGATGTAAGCACTGAAATAGGACTTTACCCGAATCCGAGCGAAGGGATTTTCAAAGTGAATTCCGATACTTCTGAATTGACCAGCCTGATAGTTTACAATATGCTCGGTTCGCCGGTAGAGCAGCACGTGGCAACACCAGAGCAGCCGGTACCGAATCAAATTGATCTTACCGATCAGCAGCCGGGAATGTATTTTGTGGAGATGGCGATGTTGAATGGCGGAAAGGTGACGAAGCGGATTATTGTGAGCAGGTAATAATGTGCAGATTCAAAGATGTGCAGATGTGCAGATGGAGTTGATTCATCTGCACATCTGCATTTTTGATTAATCTGTCACTATCAATTTCTTTCCTTCGCTTGTTTGAGTGGCTGTCTGCAGCTGATAATAATATGTGCCGGCAGAAATAGCGGAGGTTGAAATTAGAAGAGTGCCGGTCGAATTATTCACTGCGAAGCGCATGACTTCATTGCCACATACATCATAAAGCACAATTTCCCCTTCATCAATTCCCTCAGGAAGCTTATACCCGATTTGTGTAGTTGCGCTTGCCGGGTTCGGATAGGGATTGGAAATTAAGCTGCCTGAATTATTTTGATCCGCAATGGATGTAAAGGTCGCGCCTAATTCGTAAGGACCCATATCGACCACAAAATTGAAGATCCTTGTATGTGAAAGCAGGTCTGTAGGCGTGACGCCGGAATTATCGCCATAATCTACACAAGGAGATAAATTATTTAATTGCAAACCGTCATCGGCCGTCATCCAGATTCCATCAGTACCGGCGCCGTTATTTCCATTTGTAAACTGCGGATAATAATTCATATTCCCTGTACCCGCGCCTGAAATAATATGCGGTGCAGATTGCGCTGTAAGATCAATATCAGAATAGGTTGCTGTGAATAATCCGCTTCCGAGCACATAAAATTGCGGTCCGGTACCTGAAGCGGTGTTGCCCCAGAAAATACAATTCCTGAAATCGGGATTTGCACTGCCGGAATTTCCGCTTGTGGTATTCAGGTTGTCGCAGACCACTCCGCCGCCATCTACGCAAGTGTTATTGGCAAAAACGGAATTCAAAACAACAGGATTTGCATTTCCATTGTTTCCACCCCAGCAATACATTCCACCTGCGCGTTGTGCAGCAGTATTGTTATAAATAATACAATTAGTTATAACGGGATTTGCATTTCCGGAAACTCCAAAATTATCAATACCACCTCCGCCTGTGATTGCTGTATTAAAAGCGATCACACAATTTATAATTACAGGATTTGCTGTGCCACCAAGATAACCGCTGTTAAAAATACCTGCACCAAACACTGCCTGGTTATTTATAACAGCACAAGTACGGATTACAGGACTGCACACATTTGCCGCACCGCTTCCATCATTGTAAATACCGCCGCCCAATCCTTCATTGATGGTAGCAGTTCTGTTATCATTTGCATCGCTTATTATAAAGCCATCAATAACAGCAGTGTTGTTCAGGCCAGTATTGTGAATGGTGTGATAACTGTTGTCCGCATTTCCTGCAACGCCGATTTCAGCGCTTAAAATGCTGGTTAGTCCATTTGTAAGTATGCGTTGCGAAAGTGATGTTTCGGCACCTGCAAAACTCCCATAAATTGTTACATCATTTTTCATGCTAAATGAAACCGCCCGGTTCGTGTCGCTGGTGGTGTAATAGGTTCCTGCGGCTACCCAAACTTCATCGCCACTACCTGATGCGTTTATAGCGACTTGTAAGGAAGCGCCAGGATAAGCGTTGTTCCAGCTTGTTCCATCCATTGTACCCGCGCCCGAAGGTGTTACAAACGCTATAGCGGCAAAAATTTTGAATGAAAGGCTGATTAAAAGTAAAGTCAGGAGGTGGCGTTTTTTCATTTTAAAAAGTATGAGAATGGAAATACTGATTTGAGGAAAGAGGATTGAATTTATTTCAGTTTTTTTATTGCGGACTTTTATACTTCAGGTTGCCCAGGCTAAATTCCTTCTAATTTATATAGTCAATGCCTGATTTCGGCATTTTTTTCTTTGCGTGAGGGATTGAGGCATTGTCGGAGCTCTTTTGTGCCGGTTACACCGGGACAAAAAGCGACTGCCGAAAGCCCGTCCCCCTGAATTAAACGCTCCTTCGCGTTTAATTCAGGGGGACACGCCCAACTTTCCCTGCTTCTGATTCCATTGGTAATTGGTAATACGGTCATTGGTAATCCCCATTAACCCATTAGCAAATCAGCCCATTAACACATTTTTCCCCACCTTCGCGTCACTTTTGTTAACCCACGGGCTTATTACTGTAGACCACAGCAATACCGGCCATGTATCTTACCGCTCCGAAGGAGTCCTTACGGACAAAATTCAATGTCATGAGTATCGAAACTAAATATCACGCCAGCCGGGAGCAGATAACCGCAGAGGAAGCGGAAATCGACGCGGCAAGGGGAAACCCTGCAAAGTTTGCCCCGCTTTACAACCGCTACTACGCACGGATTCTCGGATTTGTGTACCAGAGGGTGGAAACGAAAGATGATGCTTACGATATAACCGCGCAGACGTTTATAGCCGCGCTGGAAAATATAAGCAAATACAAATCGCAGGGTGTTCCGTTTTCGGCATGGCTGTTCAGGATAGCATTGAATGAGCTGAGCCGTTTTTACCGACGTTCGAAAGTGCGCCAGGCGATAAGCATAGACGACACGCAGGTGGCTGAAGTGCTGGGCGAGCTGGGCGAAGAAAATACCGCAGTGACCGATGCGCGGCTGATGAGCGCGATGCAGCAGCTGGAGCCGGAAGAAATTCAATTGCTGGAAATGCGATTTTTTGAAAAACGATCTTTTAAAGATGTGTGCGAAGTGCTCGATATTTCTGAAACCGCCGCCAAGGCGAGAGTGTACCGATTGCTTGAAAGACTGAAAATAATTTACACCGGACTACAATCATAAAAGTCATGACAAACTATAACATTAAACGAAACCGCGAGCCTTTAACGGAAGCCGATGTGGCTAAGGGGCAGAATTTCGATGCGTTTTTGAAAGCGTATTCGGGTGCGAAGGTGCCATTTTACAAGACCGGAACATTCGGGCTGAGCGTGGTGGCTTTGGGAGTGGTGATTGCTGTGGGAAGTTACTTTCTCGTAAGCAACGACGACAAAAATACCGCACCAACTGCTTTTGTGCAGCCTGCTTTGAACGGGATAGATGTGGCGGATACTGTGTTTACAATGGATGCTGCCGAGGGCGGAGAATTCATTTACAACACCGGCTCGCTCATACGTGTTCCAGAAGGCGGATTCCTGGACAGTGCAGGAAATGTGGCGAAAGGCAAGGTGGAGATACGCTACCGTGAATTTCACAACACGGCTGATATTTTTCTTGCAGGAATTCCAATGACGTACGATTCTGCAGGAACGAAATATCATTTTGAATCGGCGGGCATGCTGGAAATTACTGCGTGGCAGAATGGAAAGCCGTTGAAAGCAAATCCGTCTGCGCCTGTAAAAGTGGCGATGGCATCGAATTCAGCGGATACGAAATTCAATGTGTATTACCTGGATACTGTGAAGAAGAACTGGGATTTTGTAGCGAAGGACAAAGCGGTTGTGGTTGGGTTTACGCCTGATACTTCTGTGAAAGTGGACCCAAAAACAAACCTGAGCGCATCTGTTGCTCCGCCGGTAGAAATTAAAAAAGCGGATAAAGCAAAACCAAGCTTCGTGATCGGATTTGAGCCTGCTGAATTTCCTGAACTTGCTTCTTATGATGGCGTACGTTTTCAGGTGAATGAAGACAAGACTCCTTACAACAGGGAAGACAAAAAAATAAAATGGGAAGATGTAAGCATTGAACGCAACCGCGATGGTGTGAGCTACACGGTAACATTCACACACGGGCCGAAAACGAGCACTTATGTTACAGACGTGGTGGTGAATGCCGAAGATTATGCAGCGGCCAAAAAAGTGTACGATGCGAAATACGCGGCTTACCAGTCGACATTAAAAGCGATCAATGATAAAAATGCAAGCGAAGATAAAGCGCTTGAAGCGAAATTGCTGAACGCCGATGCACAGCGTATTTTTAAAAACGACACTGCGATGCGTGCAGCGCTTGCCCGCCGGCAGATGGCCAATGTGAGCAATGCAAAAGAAGATATGGTGGTGCGTGAATTCATTATCCAGGATTTTGGTGTATGGAATTCTGATTGTCCGTCGAGCTTGCCGGAAGGTGAAACTTTATTTGTAAAGCTGCTCGACAGCCGCACCAAAAAAGCGCTGGAGATCAATCATGTGATCCTCGTTGAAAAAGGCAAGAACGCGATCTATACTTATTATGCGGCTGATCTTGCGAATTTCAAATTCAATCCGAATGCTGAAAATTTATTGTGGGCCGTTACCAAAGACGGAAAGCTGGCGGTTTGCAGCAATGATGATCTGCAAAACCTTGTAGGTAAGAAGCAGGCGAACCTTACGATGACAGTGAGCGCGGAGGATTTGAAAGGGCCGGAGCAGGCGAGGATTGCGTTGGGAATTTGATTACCAGATTACCAATTACCGGATTACCAATTACCAATGTGAAGGATTAGCGGCAGGAAAAGAGCGGCAGCGGCAGGAAGGCAGCGGCAGCAGTAAAAAAGTGGTTCTTTAATTCCTGTCTGCAGTATATGTGGACAGGGATTTTTCTTGGTGCCTTAATGTCTTGGTGGCGATACTGCTTTTCATGACAAGTTTTCTGCAAATCGTACATCCCACATCGTAATCCGTACATTCTTTTTTTCAGGCATCAAATTTGCAATTGGTCAACAACCCACTACCTAAAAAATTCTTAGTTTTATAAGATGATCCCCAAACGCATTTTCCTTTTTCTCTTTTTGCTCAGCGGCGTTTTACAGCTACATGCGCAAAGTGATACAATTCTAGTAAAAACAGTTGCTACCAAGATTACTGTTTTGCCGGAACGATCGTTTTTGTACCTGAACGAGGATAATATTTTTAAAATAAAATATACCGGAAAAAATAAAATGGGCCGCATGGAATTGAAAGGCGGAACGATTGAGCAGAAAGATTCCACCTATAATTTCAAGACCACCACCGGAACAAGCGCGATCCTTGTGATCTATGAAAAATTAAAAAACGGCACCGAGAAAATCGCATATACCTACACGTACAAATTATTCGGCCGCGAAGTACCGCGTGTAACGTTGGATGGGGTGCCCAACGATTCTGTAGTGGATAAATTTACAGTAATCGCGCTCGGAAGATTGCAATGCAGGCAGAAATACGGAACAGATAAATACCAGGTGGTTTCGTTTAAGATTTATATTAAGAACGGCAAAAAGTTCGACACGCTCAGTGCAAAAGGAAACCAGCTTACGCTGCAGATGAAACGCAAGATTGATTCGATGGATGTAAAGAAGAACGGCGGAATATTAATGTTTGAGAATATTAAAGCAATTGGTCCGGGTGGAAAAGAAATTGATTTGCCACCGTTGCGGATTTATCTGCGCGACGTGAAGGTTACTTCGTTCGGGACTGGTGGGTGGAAAGGATGGAGATTTGTGGGTAGGAAGGAATGGTAAAGTAATAGTGCAAAAAAGATAAAATCCGGGGAGCATTCTCCGGATTTTTTGTTTTCGCCAGTCACGTTTAAGCATTTATATCCGTTTGTAAACGTTTAAACGCGAGTAGTCTCATTTTCATTTTTCACATTTGCGCCCCGTTTGTTACCGGCACGTCCGGACAAAAGGAATATGCAGGCTACGTAAATTATATATTTTAAGAAAAATGAACAACACACCATCTATTACACCGGACGGGACGCTCGTCGACAAAATTTATTTTATCCGCGGACAGAAAGTGATGATCGATCGCGATCTGGCGGAATTGTATGGCGTGGAAACTAAGAACCTGAACCTCTCAGTTAAAGGGAATGTTGATCGTTTTCCCGAAGATTTTATGTTTCGTTTAACCAAAACAGAGTATGAATCTTTAAGGTTGCAAACTGAAACCTTAAAGAGGGGGAGTTGCCCGTTAATTCTCGTCTTCGCTCGAACAAACGGGCAAATGAACCTTCGCTCGAACAAACGGGCAAATGAACCTTCGCTCGAACAAACGGGCAAATGAATTTTCGCTCGAACAAACGGGCAAATGAACCTTCGCTCGAAC
>JALYQL010000019.1 GCA_030855855.1 Bacteroidota bacterium
ACACATCAGTAGCACGCGTAGAGAAACTTTATCCCCTACAGGGCTTTTACTCGGGAGCAGCTGTTTTATTACAAAAGTGTCGTCCCTATGGGACTGGCGAAGCAAGCTTAATGACATTGCCTGTAGGACAGGAATATTGAGTAAAGATTACCTGATTTTTCAAACTGAGACACTACCGGATAATGCTCAACAATAAGATTCGGCCCGGATGGTGATAATTTATTTTTACCCGATTAACATTATAAATTAGCAATGCGATGAAATCATTTTTCACATTTTGCCTCCTCCTACTTTGCCTCGTCCCCGGTTTCGCACAAACAGGGAAGCTGAAAATTCAATTGATTGTGCCGAAGGAAAAACAATAAGAAGTTCCTGGAACCACTACTATTTTAATTACCGGTACGAAAAACAGCAAAGCTATTCATCTCCACTCCGATTTGACTTGTGAAATTGACAGCTTATTGCCCGATACATTATCACTGAAAATTTCATCTTATTATTTTAATGACACTGTTATTACAAAAATCATTATCAACAATAATTCAACCACAACTTTAAAAGTAAATTATCCGCCTTATTGTGAATATGATAAATCAACACACGATAAGATATGCCCCGTCTGTCATAAAAAAGACAAAGTCATTCCAATCGTTTATGGTCTGCTGATCTATACAGGCGAACCCGGGAAAGAAGACGAGGAAGATGAAATTTATTCCGGCGGTTGTGAAATTACCGGCTGCGATCCGCATTGGCATTGCAAGCGCGACAATAAAGATTTTTGAGAGGATTTCGAATTATCGAATCTTCACCAAATCTTCCACCCCAATCGTCCTCTCCACAGTAAACCCTTCTGCAAATTCCACCTGGATATCCCTTCCGTAAACACGCATTTTCGCTTTCACCATTTCCATGAATTCCGGTGAAGAAATCGGTGTAACAGGCTCTGTGGATTTCGGATCATAGAATTGCGAACTGAACGCCATGATCGCTTCTATCTTTTTGTCAATAAAAGGCGTGATGTCCACAACAAGATCAGCTTTCAGCTGGCGGTCTTGTATGTAATGATAAACCGCCTGCGGGCGATGTGGCAATTGAAATTCCTTTTCAAATGCAGTTTCAATTTTAGCAAGACCAGAATAAAAACAAGCTTCGGAAACCATTTCAGAAGCCCGTCCATGATCAGGATGACGATCGGAAACTGCATTACAAAGCACAATTTTCGGACGGTGCTGCCGGATCTTTTCCACGAGCAGGTATAAATTGATCCTGTCATTTTTGAAAAAACCATCTTCCATTCCCAGGTTCTCGCGGAATTGAACACCAAGAATCTTAGCAGCTGCCGCAGCTTCCTTCAAACGCAATTCAGCACTTCCCCGCGTTCCCAATTCACCTTTTGTAAGGTCAAGAATTCCTGCAGAATAGCCCGCAGCAATATGTTTCAGCAAAGTGCCGGAACAACTCAATTCAACATCATCAGGGTGAATGCCTATGGCTAGGATGTCTATCATATCAGGAGAGAGAATGTGGTGCTATATGTACGAATTCCGAGGTACGATGTACGATTATTTATGATTTGTATTCTCGTGGTTTTCAAATCGTAACTCCCACATCGTAATTCGTAAATCCTTTTTTTACTTCCCTTCAATCCAATTTAAGATTCTCTCGCTATTAGGAAGCTCTTTGGAAGTTGCATGACCAACATATTCGCCTTTTTCGTTGATCATATATTTATTGAAATTCCACATGACCTGTGAATCCTCTACACCGTTTTCTGATTTGTTGGTCAGCCATTTATAAATCGGGTGCTGATCATTTCCTTTTACATCAATTTTTTCCATCATCTGGAACGTCACACCATAATTCTTCGTGCAGAATGTTTCGATCTCTACATTCGAACCCGGCTCTTGTCCGCCAAACTGGTTGCAGGGAAACCCGATGATCTCAAACTTTCCTGTTGGCTGATATTTTGAATACAATGCCTGCAACTCGGCATACTGCGGAGTATAACCACATTCAGAAGCGGTATTAACGATCAGCACTTTTTTACCTTTCAGCGTAGAAAAATCAAAGTCTTTTCCGTCAATACGTTTTGCTTTAAAATCGTAAAGCGTTTTTGCCGGTGAAGCAGTTTCAAAAGCCATAGAGATCACAGTTAAAAATACAATAGCAGGAATTAAAATCTTTTTCATGGTGTGGTTATTTACTCAAAGTTAGGTAGTGTATCAGTTTCATTTTCTTTGTGTCTTGGTGCCTTGGTGCCTTGGTCGCAAAAATACCCGCACGATGAAACTGATACACTACTCAAAGTTACGATAATTAAGAAGTTTAAGATTTATGCTTTAGCAGGATTTCGTAATTTAATAAAGAGCTTAAAGAACTTTAAATAGCCTGACAAAAGATAACACAAAGTTTTACCAAGCGGCAACTCGTTTGCTGCAACCAATAATGCCAAAAAAAATTTGGAACACATACCAACAATTGGTATTTTTGAATAAACTCAGAAGTCATGGCAAAAAACACATCCATTTTACTCGGAGATTATTTCGATAATTTCATTAGCAGTCAGGTTAAGACTGGTAAATTTTCTTCTGCCAGCGAAGTAGTTCGTGCAGCATTAAGAATGTTCGAACAAGAGGAAACAAAAAAAACAGAAATAATTAAGGAATTAAAAAAAGGAGAAAAATCCGGATTTGTAAAAGATTTTAATCGGGATTCATTTTTGAATAATCTCCATAAAAAACATTCCGATAGTGAATTATAAACTAAGTAAGGAAGCGTCAAATGATCT
The DNA here is from genome assembly GCA_030855855.1 of Bacteroidota bacterium. Lineage (GTDB taxonomy): Bacteria > Bacteroidota > Bacteroidia > Palsa-965 > Palsa-965. The sequence continues at coordinate 2,789 of JALYQL010000019.1, forward strand.
GGAAAACATCTGGCTATTTACTTTTGAGAACTGGTCGATTGAGCAAGCGGACAGGTATTTAAATTTAGTACTGGATGAGATTGATTATCTATGCGTAAACCCTGGCTCAGGATTTGACTTTGGAAATATCAGAAAAGGATATTTTCGTTCCAAAGTAAAGTCACACATCATCTTCTACAAATTAAATAACAAACAAAACGAAATAGAAATTATAAGAGTTCTTCATGAAAAGATGGATATTGAGAATCATCTTGCAGGAGGTTAACAGTGCGGGCAAACTATTGCTGTAATTTTTGGGCAGTAAACTGCAAAATGTCATAAACAAACAACAACAACGGGAGTTTCAACAGAAACAAGAAACATTACCTTTACCCGCAATGTCCCTCCTTTCACAAACCGCTTCCTTAATAAAACGCGAGATCCTTCTTGAGCAAAGACAGAAATACGCTTTTTACGGAGTTTTGCTGTTTGTCGTCTCCACCGTCTTCGTCGCCAAATTCAGCTTCAAAGTGCTCAACGACCTGCCCACGTGGAACGCCCTTTTCTGGATCATCCTGCTTTTCGCGTCCGTCACCGGTGTGGCACGCAGCTTTGCCCAGGAAACCAAAGGACGGCTCCTTTACCTCTACACACTCGCCGATCCGCGCGCAATATTCCTGGCCAAACTCGTTTACAACTGCATTTTAATGGTCATTCTCGGATTTCTGGGACTCGCCATCTTCTCTTTTCTCGTCAGTTACCCGATCCAGAATTCAGCAATGTTCTGCATCGCCCTCTTCCTTGGCTGTACCGGGCTTGCGGCGGCTTTTACCATGATTTCAGCCATTGCATCCAAGGCCGGAAATAATTTCACATTAATGGCTATTCTTGGATTTCCCGTCGTGCTCCCTTTACTATTGGCTGCCATTAAGTTATCGAAATATGCCGGCGATGGATTGCCATGGAGCGTTACTTCCACCTACTTCGGTGTGCTGGCAGCATTAAACGTGCTCATCATTGCACTTGCTTACCTCTTATTTCCGTACCTTTGGCGCGATTAAAAACCCCGGTATTTCTCTCAACAATTAATTATCCGGGTCAACCGCTTTCCGGGGCGGCCGCTGACCCAAAAAGTAAAGCAAAATGAAGCGGAACTGGTGGAAATTCTTGTGCGTGCTGTTACTCGTTTTTACTTTTTTTGCGGGAATCCGAACTCCATTAGCTCCCGGCATTCTACTCACTTCCAACTCCATCGTTCCAACTTATTCTGCTCCGTTTACCGTTAAGATTTTAGGATACAATACACGGTTTAAAGACAACGAAAAAACGTTTTCTGCGTGGCTGACGAATTGGGATCAAAAAAAACCGGTAAATACCTGCCCGGCTTCTGTAAAAGTTATTGATAACAATCACGCGGAACTGACTTTCCCACCCACATCGCAGCTCGACAGCTTGTTTTTCGGGCTGAACGTGTACAATGACGCGGATGGAAGAATTTACCTGCATTCTGCCATTTTCACAAGCGATACCATGCACGGTGGATTAGTACAATCCTGCAGTCCTTTAGTAAAGAACGAAGAGCAGGATCATTTCGCTTATCCGTTTCGTGATATTTTGTACGAATCAATGCGTAATTTATTTTTCCACGTGCCAATGTGGTTTGCCATGATCGCGTTGCTGAGCTGGGCGCTTTGGAATAATTTCAGGTATCTCCGCGGATTTGACCTGAAATACGATGCTATTGCAAACCAGGCGGTAAACACCGCTTTACTTTTCGGATTGCTTGGATTAATAACCGGTTCCGTGTGGGCGCGCGCTACGTGGGGTGCATGGTGGGTGGACGATGTAAAGCTGAACGGAACCGCTATTACCATGCTGGCGTATCTCGCCTATTTTGTGCTGCGCAATTCGATGGACGATGAACAAAAGCGCGCGCGTGTTTCTGCGATCTACAGCGTTTTCGCTTTCGTTATGATGATCGTGCTGATTGGAATATTACCACGTTTACAGCAAGCAGATTCTTTGCATCCGGGCAATGGTGGAAATCCGGCATTCAGTAATTACGATCTCGACAACACACTTCGTCCTATTTTTTACAGCGCAGTTGCTGGATGGATCCTTCTGGCATTCTGGATCTATTCACTTAAACTGCGCATCCACAAATTGCAAGACAAATTAAGCAACGCATGAAAAATATATTCTCCCGTTTTCTTACCAGCATGATATTGATCCTGCTTTCATCCGGAATGATGAACGCACAGAATGGTTCGCTGGATGAAAATATCTTCACCGAATTACGCGGACACGCTTCTTTTAATGTCGTGTTCATTGTCATAGCGATTATTTTCATCGGACTCATCGCGACACTGGTCCGCATTGACAGAAAAGTTTCGCGTATTGAAAAAGAAATGAAAGGACCAAAATCATGAAAAAGACACATATCATCGGAATCATTGTTATCGCGCTTGCTATCGGAAGTATGTTCACGCTTCTCGGCAATTCCAGCACGTACGCTGATTTCACACAAGCTGCCGCAACAACCGACCAGGTGCATGTAGCAGGAACGCTCGACCGTACAAAACCGATGGAATACAATCCGGAAGTGGACGCGAATAAATTTTCATTTTATATGAAAGACCGTAACGGAAATGAAAAGCATGTTGTGCTCTTAAAAAGCAAACCGCAGGATTTTGAACGTTCGCAACAAGTCGTAATTGTCGGTTCCATGAAAGGAAACGATTTTGTAGCAAATGATATTTTAATGAAATGTCCGTCCAAATACAACGACGGAAAAGTAGCGGAAGTGAAATAGTCATTGGTCACTGGTCATTAAAACACGTTGACCAATAACTATTGACTAATGACTATTTGACCACTGCCAATTGCCTATGATCTACCAGGGAGAACAATTATTTTGGGGCCAGCTCGGACATTTTTTTGTGGTCCTTGCTTTTGTGACAGCTGTTTTCTCGGTGGTCGCGAATATTTTCCGCACCTATAATAAATCGCTTGATCCGGGCTGGAAAATTACGGCGCGTGGATTATATATCATTCATGCTATTTCCGTCATCGGAATTTTCGTCACGCTTTTATTGATGATCGTCTATCACCGGTTCGAATATCAATATGTGTGGCAACATTCCAAGCGCGATATGAAAATGAATTACGTGCTGGCGTGTTTGTGGGAAGGACAAGAAGGAAGCACTTTACTCTGGCTGCTCTGGCATTCCATCATCGGGCTTGTGTTAACGCGCAGGGCGAAAGAATGGGAAGCGCCGGTAATGACCGTTTTATCGCTCGTGCAGGTTTTCCTTTCTATGATGCTGCTGGGCGTTTATTTCGGCAAAATGCACATCGGAAGCGATCCGTTTGAGCTGATGCGTTTGAAAGCAAGCAATCTCGGACTGCCGTGGACAAAACTTGCCGATTACCTGACAAATCCCGGAACGAAGATGTTTCATGACGGCCGCGGATTAAATCCATTGCTGCAGAATTACTGGATGACCATTCATCCGCCGACACTTTTCCTTGGCTTCGCATTGACCACAGTGCCGTTTGCATTTGCTATTGCAGGTTTGTGGACAAAAAAATATCACGACTGGCAACGTCCGGCTTTGACATGGACATATATCGGTGTAATGGTTTTGGGAACAGGAATTTTAATGGGTGGTGCGTGGGCTTACGAATCATTGAGTTTTGGCGGATTCTGGGCTTGGGATCCGGTAGAAAATGCATCGCTGGTGCCGTGGCTGGTGTTGGTTGGGGCAGCCCATGTCATGTTACTGTACCGCAATAAAGGACAATCGCTTTTCACCACTTTTTTCCTTTGCATTGCGGCATTTTTACTCATCGTTTATTCCACGTTCCTCACCAAAAGCGGAATTCTCAGCGACACTTCCGTTCACGCATTTACTGAAGAAGGGCTCAATGAAGAGCTGACGTTTTTCATGGGCTTTTTCCTTTGGCTTTCCGTCTGCCTGCTATCGCTCAACTGGCGGTTGAAAGTCATTTACACAGGAATTGCAGCAATCGTTTTTGTACGTTTCATAGGCGGGCATCACGCTTCTTCCATGTTGATCATGCTGACGGCTTCGTTCCTCACCATGATTGTCGGCTATCTGAGATATTTTCCAAAAGAAGAAAAGGAAGAAGATCTTTATTCACGCGAATTCTGGATGTTCATCGGCTCGCTTGTATTGCTGCTCGCCGGCTTCCAGATCATCTTTTACACTTCGTCGCCTGTCATTAATAAATTTCTGCAGGTCGAATACGTGCATAATTTCTTTCAATGGCTGGACGATTCCACAAATTGGTCGTGGACGCCAAAGCTTGCCGAAGCACGGATTGCTCCGGGTGAAAAAATTATTTTATTTTATAACCGGTGGCAGATTCCGTTTGCATTCGTTGTCTGTTTCCTAATGGCAGTCACACAGTATTTCAAATACAAACGAACTGAATTTAAAGATTTCATTAAACAGATAACGCGTTCATTTTACATCAGCCTGGCTATTACCATTCCGCTTGTTATAATTATTTATTTCAATGCTGATTACGCAAAGCTTGATCCGGATAAAAAAGGAATTTATATCATCTGCTCTTTCCTCGTGTTCGGATCTGTTTTCACAATCCTCGCAAACGCAGATTACTGGATCAAAATTTTCAAAGGGAAGATCAGCAAAGCAGGAGCATCCATCGCGCATATCGGCTTCGGACTTTTATTGTTAGGTGCTGTTATTTCTACTTCGAAAAAAGATACGTTCTCCAAAAATTCTTCCGGCACCGATCTTGCCGCTT
>JALYQL010000179.1 GCA_030855855.1 Bacteroidota bacterium
GGATGACGCGCCTGCCTGCCGAAGCACAGCCCGCGCATGAGCAGGAAGGGATTGGACGGATAAAAACGGATAACCCGTCGTTCAATACTTTCTCACTCTCTTCAAATAATAATGCGGTAATTAATAATTATTCCAGAATTTCTTCATTCAGCCCGAACTCATAACCATCAACTCAAAACTAATCACGGGTGCGTTCCGCCGCTCATATCTCCTGTAAAAGTTGCACGATGTTTTAATAACGCTTCTGCGATTATAAGATCTGTTGGTGTGGTGAGCTTGAAATTATCAGCATTACCTTCTACAAGATAAATCTGTTCACCCAAAGATTCCACCACCGACGCGTCATCTGTAAACGTGTATTTATATTCCTGCGAATAAGCTTTTTTCAGCAGCGGCACAGTAAAACATTGCGGCGTTTGTATCAGGCAATATTTTGAACGGTCAACTGCCACGCTGAGCTTTGATTCGATCTGGCGGATGGAATCGGTTAATGGAATGGTGGGAACGCCGCTTCCGTTTAGCCCGGCCATGCTGAACGAATTGAGAATTGTTTTTTTTGTCACCAGGGGACGAACAGCATCATGCACCGCTACAAGCGCACCGGGATCTTCCGGAATTAATGCAAGGCCATTCTTCACCGATTCAAAACGTGTATCACCTCCAGCGGTGATCTGAACAGGAACAGGAATTGAAAATTCTTCCGCGATCTTTTCCCAAAGAGAAAACTGATCAGAAGGCAAAACAAGAATGACGGTAATGTCTTTATCGAATTCCGCGAAAGCCGCGATGCTATGCAGCAATACAGGGCGCCCGTCCAGCTTTAAAAACTGTTTCGGAGTAGCAGATTGCATGCGCGAGCCTCTTCCGGCAGCGACGATAATGACGTAGTGTTTCAATGCGACAAAGATAAAAAAACAGTGGAGTCAGTTGCGGGCAAAAAAAGTGGTGTCAGATGATAGCATCTGACACCACTTTAAGACTTACTCCAATACATTAAATAATAAGCATTGCGTCGCCGTAGCTCAGGAAACGATATTTTTCTTTCACCGCTTCTTTGTACGCTTTCATGATCAGGTCATAACCGCCGAAAGCGGAAACCATCATCAGCAAAGTCGACTCAGGCGCATGAAAATTAGAGATCATGCAATTCGCGATTGAAAAATCATAAGGAGGAAAAACAAATTTGTTTGTCCAGCCGCTGAATGGTTTCAGGTATCCGTCAGTAGAAACCGAAGTCTCTGTGGCGCGGATCGTGGTTGTTCCTACAGCACAAACGCGTTTCTTTTTACGTTTTGCTTCGTTCACCAGCAATGTTGCCGAAACCGGGATCTCCAGCTTCTCAGATTCCATTTTGTGTTTGGTGAGATCTTCAACCTCAACAGGGCGGAAGCTTCCAAGACCAACATGCAATGTCAGTTTCGGAAATGTCACACCTTTTAATTCGAGGCGCTTCAACAGCTCACGGGAGAAGTGCAATCCTGCAGTCGGTGCAGCAACAGCGCCTTCAACATCAGCATAAACAGTCTGGTAACGCTCTTTATCATCCGGGCTGAGTGGACGTTTGATGTATTTCGGAATTGGTGTGTTTCCGAGCAGCTCGATGGTTTTTTTGAATTCTTCGAACGGACCGTCGAAGAGGAAGCGTAATGTACGACCACGGCTGGTGGTGTTGTCAATTACTTCAGCCACGAGGTTGTCGTTTTCGCCGAAATAAAGCTTGTTGCCGATGCGGATCTTGCGGGCCGGGTCAACGAGCACATCCCACAGGCGGCTTTCACGGTTCAGCTCGCGAAGCAGGAACACTTCAATTTTTGCACCTGTTTTCTCTTTGTTTCCGTAAAGACGGGCCGGGAAAACTTTGGTGTCATTCAAAATCATACAATCTCCATCATCGAAATAATTGATGATGTCTTTAAAAATCTTGTGCTCGATCTTACCTGTTTTGCGATCAATCACCATCAGGCGTGACTCGTCGCGGTTTTTTGAAGGGTAATCAGCAACCAGCTCGGTAGGGAGATTGAATTTGAATTGGGATAGTTTCATAAGTACTCAAATAGTGTAATACGGCCTTCGCGGACGCGTGAAAATTACATGAAATGTTTTCAGTTAACGGGGGATTGCCTTCACCTGTAGTCTTCGAACGGGCGCAAATATATCCTTCTGCATACCCCCTTGTCAAGTAAAACCTTGTATTTCTGAGAAATAATCGGCAGATCGCCTTGAAAGCCCTATGAATGCTGAGAACTATTTATATCAGCAATAGCTGCTTTTCACAGCAAAACTGTAATTTTTTGTGAATGTATCTCATTTCATCAGCTAATCACGATGTTTCAGCAAAGTCATCTGCACATCTACGCATTTGCACATTCACACATCCTACACTTGTTCAACAGGTCAGCCATTTGTTGTTAAAACAGCACCACTAACAAAAATTAACTATTCCATTTGTGCCGAATAGTCTTATTTGGCGTTATAAATCAGCAACCCCATCACCATGAACAGCAGGATACTGTCCGCGAAAAATGCCGCCACCTTCGGGGTGTTTGTGCTGTTCTGGCTTCCGGTAACATTGCTGAGCCTGTTGTTGGTATTCAATACAATCCCTTATTTCTCTTTTAATGCCGATATGCCTTTTCTTGAAACGAGGGAAGTATTGTACAGCAAACCTGTGTGGAGACTCTGCTTTTACGTGCACATTGCAGCCGGGTCCTTTTGCATTCTGACTGCGCTCGTGCAGTTTTCTTCCTGGATACTGAAGAAAAGAAAGAAGATACATATCATCTCCGGCAAAATTTATGTGTTCGTTGTTTTGCTCATCGGCGCGCCAACCGGATTTTACATGACATTTTTCGCAGAAGGCGGAGTGAGCGAACGCATCTGTTTTATGCTGATGGCAATATTCTGGTTTTATTCCACGCTCAGAGGATTCAAATCTGCGGTGTACGATAAAAATTTCCTTGCGCATAAATACTGGATGATGCGTTCATATTCCATGGCGCTGACTGCTGTTACATTCCGCATTTATCACATCGTGTTCGCTCAAATGGATATGGCGCATTTCGACAACTATTCACTTTCACTCTGGATCAGCGTATTCGGAAACGCGCTGGTTTGCGAAGCGATTATTTATTTCCAGTCGAAAAAATATTTAAACACATTTAAATCTTAAAACACATGAAAAACTTCCTGACAATTTGTACCTGCGCAATGGTAGCAGCCGGCATCTACGGATTTGCCGATATGGCGGTGGATGTAAAGAACGGCACAATGATTACATACGATCAAGGCGATGAGCAAGAGGAGATGCCGATTGAAGGATCAGTTGTTTTGTCAGCAGCTTCTCGTGTTAATGATCAGACGCTTTCGAAACAAAAGGAAGTTATGGCAGGGCACGCTAAAGCACAACGGGAATATGAAGAAGCGCAGAGTTTTAAAAAAGTACAGCAAAAGAAAAAAACAGTGAAAGCGCCGGTAGTCACAGAACCGGTGATCACGGAAGAAGTGATAGTTGAAGAAGCACAAACAGAAGTGAAAACAGATTCTGTTCCGTCGACTACAGTTATTGAAGAAGGAGAATTTGATTACAGAGAGTTTTCACGCGGCGCTCCACGGAAGCATAAAAAAGAAAAAGTCAAAAAGAGCAAGAAAGATTAACCCCGGGAAAAAATTATTGGTTCTTGTAACTTTTTGAATCTGCAGTGTTATACTACTGACAACAACGGGAGAAATCAAGTTGTCCTCACCGAAGGAGTTCTTCGGCCGGGAAAGGCAGGGACCGCAGCCCAATCACCCGGATTCATTTTGACTCGCCCGTGTGCTTCCTCAGACACGGGCGTTTTTTTTGTTTTTAATTTCTTTGGCGCCTTGGTAGCAATTCATTTTCAAAGAAAAAATTTTCTGGCAGATGCGTAGAGTTACCAGAGAAAATGCCTTTCATTAGATTTTTATCGTGACTTCGTGACTTCGTGACTTTGTGACTTTGTGCCTTGGTGACTTTGTGCCTTGGTGGCAATACAAAACATCATCTAAGAAATGCACATTATGAAGCAAAGAAAATTAATAAGCCAGCGCCACCCGTATTTATATTTCCTCGCCGTATGGTCAAGACGCATCAGGAGATGTTTTGATTGGTATTTGGGGGCCACAAAATATGCAGGTAAACAAACAGCAGATAAATTACCTTACAGGATTAAAAAACATCAATCTGTTTTATTAAAAAAACTCGGTGAAAGTGATATGCAGCTGCAGATTAATAAAGTCACGAACCTGAAAATTGCGATCAGGAATATTGACGGAGTGATTATAAAACCCGGAGAAAGATTTTCATTCTGCAAGTTGGTTGGCTTGCCAACAAAACGCAAAGGATATTTGCCCGGCATGGAATTGACTTTCGGAGAAGCAAGAGCAGGCATAGGCGGAGGTATCTGCCAGGTGTCAAATCTTATTCATTGGCTGGTAATGCATAGTCCGTTGACGGTCACTGAACGTTATCATCATTCCTTCGATCCTTTTCCGGATGATGGACGGGTGTTGCCTTTTGGAAGTGGGGCGACTGTATTTTATAATTACCGCGACTACCAATTTACCAATACTACAAATCATACTTTTCAAATCAATTTATGGATAACAGATAAATGCCTGGAAGGAGAACTTAGAATAAATGAGGAGCTTGATTATGCCTACCATGTAATGGAAAAGGAACACCGGTTTTTGAAAATAGACGGACAGTTTTATCGTAAAAATGAAATATGGCGGGAAAAATTATTGAAATTTGAGGGCGGGAAAATTGTAAGCACAGAATTACTGACAAAGAATTTTGCCCGTGTAACGTATGTTCCCGAACAGTATACAGAAACAGTAAGCGCATAATTATATAAGATGGCAAGCGACCTGGATGATTTTTACCTGCGAAAAGACGAACCCGATAAAAGCTGCCTGCTTGCTTTAAAGGAAATCATTCTTTCCATTTCAAAAGATATTTCGCCTGCATGGAAATATGGAATGCCTTTTTTCTGCATCAACGGAAAAATGTTTTGTTATTTATGGGTGCATAAAAAGTATAAGCAGCCATATATCGGAATTGTAGAAGGTAAAAAATTGAATCATCCTGATTTGCTGACCGAAAAACGAGCACGAATGAAAATAATGCTGTTTGATCCGCAGAAAGATCTGCCAATACGGAAAATCAAAAGCATTCTGAAAGAAGCGTTGGGGTTTTATAAGTAAGATTTTATTCTTTCGTAAAAGAAAAGTTGCCGCAGCGACACAGGGTTCGCAGAGAAAATGACGCTCGTTAAATTTTTACCGTGCCTTCGTGCCTTTGTGGCAATAAAAACTTTCAAGGAAATATTTGCGTGAGGGATAGCAGCGAAAAGCCCTCTTTTATAATTGTCATTCTGAGCGACAGTGGAAGAATGACAATTATAAAAGAGGACTTGTAGCGTATAGCCCGACCCCCATGAAGTAACGCCCTTCGCGGTTACTTCATGGGGGACACGCCCCAAAACTATTTTTAAAAAATCTGTAACATTCCATCACATCCTGTATCTAAATGACAAACAAAAACAAATCACATGAAAAAATTTGTCATTATCGGTATTGCTTTTCTTGCGCTCATTCATAATGTATTCGGCCAGGCTGCTTATCCTTTTGAAGTAAAAATTTCGGGTAAAGGAGAAAAGGCAATCATTTTTATTCCCGGCTTTGCATGTGCAGGTGATGTGTGGACGGAAACACGGACGGCTTATGAAAAAGATTTTACCTGCTACACCTTAACCATGGCCGGATTTGCAGGAACGCCGCCACAAATACATCCGACATTTGTTGGTTGGGAAAAAGGAATTGCGCAATACATTACCGATCAGAAAATAAATATGCCCGTTGTGATAGGTCACAGCATGGGCGGCGGACTTGCAATGGCACTGGCGGCGGATTACCCGGAGCTGATTTCGAAAATTGTGGTGGTGGATGCCTTACCTTGTCTTGCCGCGTTGTTCAATCCATCGTTTGAATCCAATCCGGCGAACGATTGCACACCTGTTGTAAAACAAATGACTGCGATGACAGAAGCACAATTTCTTGCCATGCAAAAAAGCACAATGCCGCAATTGATGACTGATACTTCAAAAGTGGATCTTGTGATCAGCTGGTCGGTGAAAACGGATAGAACTACTTTTGCTGAGATGTATTGCGATTTTTCAAATACAGATTTACGTGCAAAAATTGCGTACATAAAATGCCCTGTGATGGTTTTGCTGGAATCGCCATTCGTAAATTACAAGTCTGCGATTGAAGAGCAGTATAAAAATTGCAAGACAGCTGATCTGCGCTACGCGACCAAAGGATTACATTTTGTAATGTATGATGATAAGGAATGGTATATGAAACAGGTTTCAGGTTTTATCAAGCCGTAATATGAGTTTCGAAGAAATTTATAAAACATATTGGCAGAAAGTCTTCAGGCTGTGTATGGGTTATGTGAATGATCAGAGCTGGGCGAAAGATATTGCGCAGGATACATTTGTAACGGTGTGGCAGCAGTTGCCAAAATTCAGGAATGAATCTGCCGTTGGAACATGGGTGTTCAGAATTGCATCCAATCAATGCCTGCGACAGATTGAAAAACAAAATCGTTTGCCGAAAACGCCATTGCCATCCGAAATTCCGGAAGCGACGGCGCCGAATATCGAAAGCAAAACGCAGTTTCTTTACAAATGTATTTCTGAATTGCCGGAGACTGAGCGTGTTATTATTTCACTCGAGCTGGAAGATATGAAGCAGGCGCAGATTGCCGCGATCACCGGTTTGTCGGAAGCAAATGTGCGGGTAAAAATTCACCGCATCAAAGAAAAATTAACTCAAAAATTCAGGCACTATGAGCAGTGAGATAGATTTTAAAAAACTCTGGCAGGAGCAGAGCCCCGAAATTCCTTCTGCAGATGCCGTCTATAAAAAAGCGGACCAGCTGAAAAAATCTGTGCGCAATAAATCTATTCTTGGTGTGATAACACTTTTGGGCACGATGGTTTTCATTCTGTACATCTGGTTTAACTTCGATATGCAGATGATTACTACGAAGAGTGGCATCTCGCTGGTTATTCTCGCTATTTTATTGGGAGTCGTTTCTTTTTCGAGAACTATTTTCAGCATCACCGAAAAAAATACGGACTACAATAACAGTCAATATCTTGCTCAGCTTTTAAAGCTCAAAAAAGAGCAGGAGCATCTGCAGACCACCATCATGACAATTTATTTTATCGTGCTTTCTGCCGGAATTTTTCTTTACATGATCGAACCGTCATCACGAATGAGCTTAACAGGGCAACTCATTGCCTATGGACTTACAACGGCGTGGATTGCATTCAATTGGTTTTATGTTCGCCGCGTAGCGATTAAAAAGCAGCAAGCAAAAATTAATGAAGTGATTGGGAATCTTGAAAAGCTGAAATCGCAGCTGTGAAGAGAAGCGGGACCCTCAAACACCCTTTTTTTGTTTAGTAGTATTTTACGTTCAACCTTATACGTAATTTTAGAGAGCAGAATTATGCGTTGTTGTATGTGCAAGAAACAATCGGTTGCCTTTTTTATTTTCGCCCTGGTGCTGCTGAGTTGTGGAGCGACCTATTCTGTTCCTGGAAAGGATCTGGATTATGATTTTGATAAGCCGGATGTTTCTTTCGTGCTTCCGGAAATACTTCATGAAATTTCAGGACTCGCCATTATTGATTCATCTACTTTCGCGTGTGTGCAGGATGAAAATGGAATTTTATTCATTTATGACGCTGTCGGAAAAAGAATTAAAAACGAATATCCGTTTAATATCGATGGCGATTACGAAGGAATAACCAGGGTAGGCGATACGATGTATGTCCTGAGGAGCGACGGTGTTTTATTTGAAGTCGCGCATTACGGAACCGATAATTTCACATTGCAATCCTACAATACCCGCATTCCTGCAGATAATAACGAAGGCTTGTGCTATGATCGTGCTCACAACCGGTTGTTGATCGCGTGTAAAAGCAAAATCGGAAAAGGAGCGGAATTTAAAGACCGGAGAGCGGTATATGGATTTGACCTTGAAACAAAAACACGGAGTGTAGAGCCTGTTTTTGATTTTGACCTGAAGACGATCAGGGATTTCGCATTGGAAAATAATGTTGACCTGCCCGTAAAGTCAAAGAAAAATCAGGATGAAGTAGTTATAAAATTCGCCACTTCAGCAATTGGTATTCATCCTGTAACAAAAAAACTGTTTTTGCTTTCGGCTGCCGATCATTTGCTTTTTATATTCAGCATGGAAGGCACGATCGAACGAATTCAACAGCTCGATAAGAAATTGTTCAATAAACCAGAAGGAATTGCGTTTTATGAGAATGGTGATATGCTCATTACAAACGAAGGGCAAAACAAAAAGCCGACATTGTTGAGATTTAATTACCGGGCAGGCAAATAATCAAACCAAAATTTCTCCCGTCATTTCCTCCGGCACTTTCACACCCATCATCGTCAGCAAAGTCGGGGCAAGATCCGCCAGCTTTCCATTTCTGATCTTTTTATAATCCGGATCAATCAAAATGCATGGAACAGGATTTGTTGTGTGCGCAGTATTCGGAGTTCCGTCGGCATTGATCATATAATCCGCGTTACCATGATCCGCTATGATGATGAAAGAATAATTATTTTTTATTCCCGCTTCCACCACACGCTGCAGGCAGGCGTCGACCGTTTCAATGGCCTTGATCACGGCAGGATAAACTCCCGTGTGCCCGACCATATCCGTATTTGCGAAGTTGAGGCAGACAAAATCCGGATTGCCTTTTTCAAGCTCAGGTACAATCGCGTCTGTCAATGGAATTGCGCTCATTTCCGGCTGCAGATCGTATGTCGCTACTTTCGGTGACGGGATCATGATGCGCGATTCATTCGGAAATTCCTGCTCACGACCACCAGAGAAAAAGAAAGTGACATGGGGATATTTTTCTGTCTCTGCAATTCTGACCTGTTTGAGATTTGAATGCGAAAGCACTTCGCCCATTGTCATTTTCAGGTCGTCTTTATTGAAAATGACATGAACGTTTTTAAACGAATGATCGTAGTTCGTCATCGTGACATAGAACAGCGGAATGGTTTTCATTCCCTCATCAGGCATGTCCTTTTGTGTAAGCACAGTTGTAATTTCACGGCAACGGTCGGTGCGGAAATTAAAACAAAGCACCGCATCACCTTCTTTAATCGTGGCGACAGGCGAATTATTTTGAGTTAGGATGATTGGTTTGATAAATTCATCCGTCACATTTTCTTCATAAGAATTTGCAATTGCTTTCAGCGCATCATCTGCATTTTTACCAATGCCATTTACCAAAGCATCATAAGCAATCTTCACGCGTTCCCATCTTTTATCGCGGTCCATCGCATAATAACGGCCGGTGATGGAGGCAAGCTTTCCGGTGGATGATTGCATATGCAAAAGCAGCTTTTCGATATATCCATAACCGCTTTTCGGATCGGTATCGCGCCCGTCGGTGAAAGCGTGAACGAACACATTCTCCACATTATGTTCCTTCGCGAGACTTAACAAATGATGCAAATGTGCCTGCGAAGAATGAACGCCACCTTCTGAAACGAGGCCCATAAAATGCAGTGCTTTTTTATGCTGCTTTGCGTAATTGAATGCTTCAAAAATGACCGGATGCGTGTCAATTGTTTTTTCGCGGCAAGCCACATTTATTTTCGCAAGATCCTGGTAAACGATACGGCCGGCACCGATATTCAAATGCCCGACTTCCGAATTGCCCATTTGCCCTTCCGGCAAACCGACATCTTCTCCGGAAGTTTTTAAAGTGCTGTGCGGATAATTTGCAAGCAGGTGATGATAAAACGGCGTTCGTGCATTTGCAATGGCATCCGATTTTGTACCGTCCCCGATTCCCCAGCCATCGAGAATAATGAGCGCTGCTTTTTTCGTTTTCATGAATTCGGAATTGTAATTTCAAAAATACTTCCGCCACCCGGGTTATCATGGATATTTATTTTCCATTGATGCGCTTCTGCAAGCAGGTGGACAATATATAAGCCAAGCCCCGTCCCTTTTGTAGTGCGCGTTTCTTCATTGCCGATACGGTAAAATCTTCCGAACACATTTTCTTTTTCCTGCTGTGCAATTCCAGAACCCTGGTCGGCGACCGTCAGAAAAGCTGCATCGTTTCTTTTTACCAGTGAAATTTTTATTTCCGAACCGGCTTTGGAATATTTAACTGCATTCTCCATGATATTAATAAACATGGAATGAAACCCGATCCTGTCGCACGAAGCAAAAATGTTGTCCGCAATATCTGTTTTTACCACATGATGCCTTGCATAGCCTACGGACGCTTTTTCAGAAAGCCCTTTCACTTCATCCGATAAATTTATTTTTTCCGGATGATGCGCATAGCTGTGATTATCAAGGCGCGCGGCCACAAGAATATTTTCCACCAGCGCGTTGAGCCTGTCGGTATCTTCGATAGCGTCTAAAAGCATTTCGCTTTGCTTTTCTTTAGGAAGATCTCTTTTCTGAATGGTTTCCAGCTGCAGGCGAACAGAAGCGAGTGGTGATTTTAATTCGTGTGTGACAGAAAGAAGAAAATTTTTCTGCTGCGTGGAAACCGCCACTTCTTTTTTAAAGCTGTTTCGTGTGCGCAATATTCCGAGCAATAAAAGCACCAGAAAAACAGAACCCTCGCCAAAGATCATCAGCCATTGTTTGTGCAGCTTATCTTTTAATAGCATATCCTGCTGTGCAAGCTCTGCACTATTGAGCGGCGCTAATTGAGGCATTGCATGCGCAACAAGCGCCCGCTGTTCTAAAACGGTGATTTCATTATTCAGCCGCACAAGAAGATAGGCCCACCATCCGAACTGAATGAAGACGTACACGACAAGAATGTAAAACAGCAATAATGGTCTTGGGCGGTTTCCCGTTCGCATACACAAAGATAAACCACTTCTCAGACTTGCCTGTAAAGAAAAAGCCCTGCTCTAGACAGGGCTTTTTTTGGGGAGAACTTGTGACAAACCCATGAAAACTTAACACTTATTCCCCTTTGCCGTTGATTGTATTTTTATTTCGTGATATGTGCAGGCGAAAAATTATTGAAGCCGTTTTTAATTTCTTCCCCATCAGCCTGGAGCTGTATAAGATCTTTTTTCAGTTCCTCCAGCTGTTTATCGTTACGTTCAATATTAGTAGTGTCTGCCTGGATCAGCTGCATCTTATGATAATTCTGGCGATCTGAATTTTTGTCGAGTAATGCTTTGTGGCGGTTGACAATGTCCAATGCCTTGCTGTCTTTTACGCAACCCATTTCGTCGCTGTAGGTCTTAATGTGATTCGCATGAATGGTTTTCAGCTCGGCAAGCTTTTTTTCAAAAATAGAAACTTCTTCCGTGAGCTCACCAGAAACACCTGATGAATTCTTTTGATCAGCTTTGCTTTCATGACACGCTGAATAAAACATAGCGCTTATACTGAACAGAAAAGCAAAAAGCGGAAGAAGCGAGCGTCGGTAAGTCAGCATCTGAAAAAAATCAATTTACGAGTGCAAAAGTAACTTTCACATCGACTGCCCGGGAAAGAATTAGACGACGAGAATTTACAGTCGGATGGATGACACCGGGGCAACGATGAGTGTGAAAAACTATTGCCGGTGAAATCATTATTCTTACTTTTGTGCTCCTGCGACGTTAGCTCAGTTGGTTAGAGTATCACCTTGACATGGTGGGGGTCACTGGTTCGAATCCAGTACGGCGCACAATTTAAAACCCGTTTCGCAACCGTGAAGCGGGTTTTTTCAACTTCATCGGCCTATGAATTCCAGTCCCAAAAACCACGATCGCTATATTTTTACCTCCGAGCGTCTGGGATTCAGAAACTGGAATGGCACTGATGTTGTAAAAATGACTGAAATAAATGCTGATGCGGAAGTCATGCAGTTCTTTCCCCGGATTTTATCCCCAGAAGAAACAGCGACATTTATTGAAAGAATGAAAAACCAATTTGCAGAGAAAGGTTTTTGTTACTTCGCTGTCGACAAGCTGGAAAATGAAGAGCTAATAGGTTGCATCGGAATTTCGGAGCAGACCTATGAATCCGATTTTACTCCATGCATCGACATTGGCTGGCGGCTTGCAAAAAAAGAATGGAATAAAGGATACGCAACAGAAGGAGCAAAACGATGCCTGCGTTTTGCATTTGAAGAAATGAACCTTCCGGTCATAAAATCGGTGGCGCCGGCTCTCAATAAAAGATCGGAACAGGTGATGAAAAAGATTGGGATGAAGAAACTGAAAAACTTCTATCATCCATTGCTGGAAGGTAATGAGCGACTTCGTGAATGTGTTCTGTATGAAATTACAAACGGGTAAGCGGCAATATCTTTTATGCTACGACAGCTGACTTTTGAAAGTGATGATGAACTTCGAGCCTTCATTGACCCTGCTTTCAACATCAATTGTTCCGCCGGAGTTGGTAATATGATTGTGCACCAGGTATAGACCTATTCCTTTGCTGTCGACGTGATTGTTGAATTTCTGATGAAGTCCGAAAATTTTGTCTTTTACATTTTCAAGATCAAATCCAATACCGTTGTCTTCGATCACAAGCTGGCAGATCCCTTTTATTTTTTGCGAATGAATGGAAATCACCGGCAGGCGATCCGGCATTGAGTATTTGATTGCGTTTGTAATTAAATTCAGAAATACACTTTCGAGCATGGCCCTGTTGAAAATGATTTTTTCGCAGACGGAAAAGTCAATATGCAACGTGGTTTTTGAATTTTCAATCAACGAATTAATGGATTGCAGAACCACCTCAAGCGTTTCGCGGAAATCCAATTCTTCTATCGCGCTTTCCGATTTTACTTTCTGAGTCAGCTGATCGACATATTTGTTCAATGTATTGCTCAGGTTTTGTCCTGATAGTTTCAGGATCTCGATAAACTTAAGTGTTTTGGGATCGCTGATATTAGAAACGTCAAGCAGGCTGAAAACAGAGATCAGGTTATTGACCGGCGAACGGAGATCATGCGAAGTGGTAAATGATAATTGAGTGAGCTCCTGGTTGATCGTTGCAAGATTTGCCAGCAACGCATTCCGTTCTTCTTCCAGCTTTTTTTTATGCGTGATGTTCTTGGCAATCGCGAAAATTATCTTGTCGTCCGGAACCGGCTGTGAAGTCCACGCCAGCCAGACCAGCTCGCCGCTTTTAGTGACATAACGATTTTCGAAATTGTAAAGCGGCTTGCTTTTGCTAAGCTCTTCGCGCATTTTAGAAGTTATTTCCTTGTCCTCATGAAAAACGAAATCATTGATAGGCCGCGAAAATAATTCTTCGTTGGTATATCCCAGTAATTTTGAAACAGCAGGGTTTATTTTTTTAAAATACCCATCAAATCCGGCAATGCATAACAAGTCGGGCGATAAATCGAAAAAGTGATCGAGCTTGTAAGCTGATTTTGCACTGGCTTTTGGGTCGTCCATGGGTGCAGTTTGAGTAGAAGCATTCATATTCGGGTCGATCAGCGGGAGGCTAAAAATAGAGCCTTTCCCTTAAATATTTTGCAAATGTTAAAGAACAAGTTATATTTGCACCCCGCAAAGGGAAAATGGGAGCTTAGCTCAGCTGGTTCAGAGCACCTGCCTTACAAGCAGGGGGTCATAGGTTCGAACCCTATAGCTCCCACCACTAAAAACCCTGTTAATACGCTGGTATTGACAGGGTTTCATGTTTTAAATTCCCGAACCCATGGGATGTACGATAAATCTGCACAAGTTGTTTTTCCTTAATCGTATATTGGACTAATAACCAAATCCTTATTCTGGATGATGAATTTTGTAATATTTATTTTCCTGCCGATTTCAATTGCAGTTTTAATTGTTGGCTGTACTGCGATTGTAGCTGCTGTCAGTAGATCATATGCCGGGCGTTCAGGGAAAAAAATATTGTCATCATTGGAGTCAAGCGACCGATTGCAGACAAATCTGGTAGTCAGCAATTCGGGATTGACCAAAGAACAAATAGAAAGCCTTACAGAACAGGCGAGTATTATTCAAAATCATAAAACGCTTCATAAAGAAACCTTTCTTACCCTCTATAAATTTCATTTTGCCAGCGTATCGCTGCTGTTAATCTTTTCTGTCATTACCAGCGTTCTGGCTTTTGTCATTGCTCAAAAAGGCTGGGCGAATATTGCATCGTTTATACAAGCATCTTTTCTTACCTGTGTTGCATTAACTTCCTTTTATGGTCTGTCGCCGGTAGTCTTTAAGCAAGATGCAGGTATAAAGAAGAACATCAGCAGTTTTATCGCATTTGATAACCTTCAAAAAGAAATCTATAATTATTCGAGGACAAATCCCTGTCAAACCAGTAACGGTGAAGTCTTAAGTTTTAATGCTTTTTTCTCTCAAGTGACGAAACGGATTAAGGAATTGAATAATATCTATCTTGAATTCAACCACAAAGGAATTGAACCGCACGATTATTTAAAAGGTATCTGACAAATGCTTTAAATTGCTTCCGCCACCACAAAAGTACTTCCCCCCACAAATACCATATCTCCCTGCAATGCTGCGGTTTGCGCGGACTTTAAAGCCTTTTTCACCGAAGAATAATTTTTTCCGGCAAGGCCATGTTTCCCCGCTTTTTGTGCCAATTCAGCCTCATTCATGGATCTCGGGAGGTCAGCCTTGCAGAAATAGTACGTGGCATTTTTGGGTAATAACGCCAGCACACGCGATGGATCTTTATCATTCACCACGCCAAAAACAATGTGCAGTTTTTTATGCGGCGTCTTTTTCAGCTGCGCGACCACTTCCTTTATTCCTGCTTCATTATGGCCGGTGTCAACAATCGTCAATGGCTTTTTGGCAATAACCTGCCAGCGGCCCTGCAAACCAGTGAGCGCTATCACGTTTTTAAAACCTTTGCGGATCGCCTTTTCAGGAATGATAAAACCGCATTCACGCAGGCTGTCGATAGCAGAAAGAACGGTGACGATATTTTTCTGCTGGTAAAAACCGGGCAATCCACAATGAAGATTTTTCAGCACAATGTTTTTTCCCGCTTTTACATTTACAGAAAGCATCAGCGGAAATGTTTTCGCCTGCTTCGCATTCGCCAGTTGAAATTCTTCATCGGCAAACCGCAACGGAGATTTTTCTGCTTTTGCTTTTTTTTCAAAAACACTTTTTACTTCCTGCTGTGTTTCGCCGATCACTACCGGAATTCCCGGTTTGATAATTCCGGCTTTTTCAGCGGCGATCTTTTTCAATGTTTTGCCAAGAAGGTTCGTATGATCCAAGCTGATGTTCGTGATCACAGAAACCAGCGGCGTAATAACATTCGTAGAATCCAATCGTCCGCCAAGACCGGTTTCAATAATTGCGATGTCCGTTTTTTCTTTAGCGAAATAATCGAATGCGAGGCCCACTGTCCATTCGAAAAAAGAAGGCTGCACTTTTTCAAACAGCTTTTTATGATCCGCAACAAATTTTACAACACGCGTTTTCGGGATCATTTTTCCATTGATGCGAATACGCTCGCGAAAATCTTTCAGGTGCGGCGAAGTGTACAATCCTGTTTTATAACCCGCTTCCTGTAAAACAGCAGCAAGCAGGTGAGAAGTTGATCCTTTTCCATTCGTTCCCGCAATATGAACCGCGCGCAATTTATTTTCAGGATTTCCCAATGCGTTACAAATAGCGATTGTGTTGGAAAGATCAGGCTTATAAGCAGCCGGACCAACGCGATGAAACATTGGCAAACAGCTGTAGAGATAATCCAGTGTTTCGCTGTAAGAGGAAGATTTTGATTTAGAAGACACGGTGTGCTTTTGGATTTTTATTGGTACGAAAAGCGAAACTAAAGCGAAAAAGGGCGAAAAACGAAAAGTACGAACTTATCAGGATCGTACTTTTTCGTATTGCTTTCGCTTTTCGCCCTTTTTCGCCCTCATTTCGTATTTCGTACCCTTTACTATTTCAGCGTAAAGTAAATATCAATCGGCAGCAGGAGCAATTCCGGGCCGTTCGGATCAGTATCAAAAACGATCTTGTAAGCCGACTGGGTGGCAGTAGCGCGCAATGTTGAATTCATTGTTGTTGTTCCTGTGGAAGATACTTCTGCTTTCTGTACACTTCCATCGCGCCTGACATAGACATTCACAACAACTTTTCCTTCTTCCTGTGTCGGATTTACGATTTCAGGTTTGGAAAGAATTTTACGAATACGTTTTCCGCCACCGGTAGGACTTGGACCGTCTTTGCTGCCAGGTCCTTTTACACCAATGTCACCACCATCTGTGGGGCCTCTGTCACTTCCACTTCTATCATCTAACCCACCGGTATAAGGATCACCTCTTCCATCACCACCGATTTTGATTGTAGCAGCGCTTTTATTTTTTTTCCATTCTTCCATCGCAGCACGCGTAGCTTTATCTACAGTTGGCTGCTTAGCTTCGCCGGTGTGATTTGTGTTTGTCGCGGCATCATTTGTGGGATCATCACCTGTCACAGCTCCGTTGTCAGATGGAGTCTGAGGTGTATTAGACGCTGCATCTGCGGGATTTTGCATTCCGGGTGTTCCGGTATTTCCTTCTGAGCCGCCTCCTTGTGTAACAGCATCGCCTCCTGTTCCGTCAAGCAAACCCATTTCGAATGTCAATTCGATTGTTTCAGGATCAGGTGGAATCGGTGGAATCGGAGTTTTGATCTGGATCAGTAACAACAGGAGCATGAGCACTGTAATTACTGCGGCAGAGATTATAATGCCGACGCGTCTTCCTTTGCGTTCTTCTGTAGTGGGTTCTTGTTTTCCAAGACCGAGGCCAATGGAAACAAGCAGCTGGGATGTGGTGTTTACGAGGCTCATTTTATTTAGCGGTTTTTGCCGACAACACCATTTTCAGGTTCAGCTTTTTACCAATGTTGAGAACGTCCGCAAGATCCTGTATAGTCAGTGATTTGTCCAGGCTCAGAATAACACTTTGAGTGTTTTTTGCTTTTGTCTCAGCTAATAGTGCAGGCTCCATCCGGTCAATGGTAATTGGCAGGTTGTTTACGTAATAGTTATGATTTGCATCAATCTGTAGTATTACTTTTCCGCTTGTCAATGGACTTACAGCTGCAGAGCTTGGCAGGTTCATCTTGATCACGTTTGGGTTAACGAGTGTGGACAGGATGATGAAAAACAACAATAGAAAAAACATAATGTCATTCAACGATTCGGTGAAGACTTCTGCTGTTTCTTTTTTTCTTCTGCGGAGCTGCATAGTGTATAGTATTAAAACGCTGGATATCAGATATTATTTTCCCGGCTCGTTGATCAGGTCGAGAAACATAAGACTTGCCTTTTCAATTTTTGCAGCAACAGTGTCGATCATATTATTTAAAAGATGGTAAAACATAAATGCAATTACACCTATGATCAGACCAGTTCCCGAAGCAAACATCTTCTGGTATAATCCTCCTGAAATTGTTTTGATGCTGATATCGCCTGAAAGGGAAATATCATAGAAAATGGTGATTACGCCGGCAATAGTCCCTATAAATCCAAGCATTGGTGCAATACGTGAAATAAGACTGAGGTAATGCATGTTTTTTTCCACGCGGCTAATTTCAAGTCGCCCCTGGGATTCCATTGCTTCAGTAATTTCACGGGATGGTTTTCCGAGACGGGAAATTCCTTTTTCAATTACGCGTGACACAGGGGTGTTCTGGCTGCGGCAAAGCTCTTTTGCGGAATCCACTTTGCCGTTCAGCAGGTAATCGCGGATATTCAGCATGAAATTCGGATCTACTCTTTTCGCTTTCGAAATTACAACGAGGCGTTCAATGGCAAAATAAATGGAGAGCAATAGAAAAAGTATCAACGGGATCATCACCCATAATCCACCCTTCATGACCAGCGACCATGGAGAAATAATTTCCTGCACCGGAACAACAGGTCCGCTCGGTGCAACAATTCCTGCCTGCTGAAGTGAATCGCCGACTGCATTTGGAATCTGTAATAGAATATGGTA
Organism: Bacteroidota bacterium; assembly: GCA_030855855.1. Classification (GTDB taxonomy): domain Bacteria; phylum Bacteroidota; class Bacteroidia; order Palsa-965; family Palsa-965. The sequence goes on from JALYQL010000179.1 coordinate 18,057, forward strand.
AAGCATATTTTTCGGGTATTGTTAAGTAGAACGCCTACAATCACCCGAAATTATCTTAAAGCGAAGGGCCCCCGGTATAAGCCCTGAGCCGATTTTCAACACCAGCGTGTTCATTCCGAGGGCCCAGAATCCTGTGGGTGAGCACAGAATCCCGTCGCGACGATCTTTAAGCAGTAGTCAGAAGGTCAGTTGTTGGTAGTCAGTTGCCACGCAATCTTTAACACAAATTAGTAGTGTATCAGTTTCATTTTCTTTGTGTCTTGGTGCCTTTGTGGCAAAAATACCTGCACGATGAAACTGATACACTACCCACAATTAGATTTTGAAGGCATCTGAAACAGTAGGCAGAAGGTCAGTTGTCAGTTCTATTTATCATTCTCACAATGATTTTGACTACCAACTGACCACTGACCACTGCCAACTGACCTTGTTCCCACCATTATTTACTTCGACAAAGTAAACCGGACAGGCTTGCTATACAGATATTCAACCGGATCACCTTCATAAATGATAGGCTCCCACTTCGGCATGAACTTCGCAACGCGCAGCACTTCCCTGTCCAGCAATGGATGAGCGCCTTTCGCAATTTTGATATCACGCAGATCGCCTTTGGTATCTACGATGAACGAAAGATATACGACACCCTCAATGCCTTGTTCCCTCGCAATCGCAGGATACTTAATGTTCTTTTGGAAAAAAACATCAAGACCCGGATCTTTGGGAGGGAAAGGCAACCATGTCCGTGGTTCCTTCACTGTAATAACTGAATCGTCACAATTTGTGCAACGATTAACTGCAACAGTTCCGGTGTCTTTCAATTGACCGATCCCTTTTACAACTCCTTTTTCACTTCCTGCGGTATCGTTCGGATTGAGAGCAGTGGCAGAATCTTTTACAATTACAATATTCGTGGTAATTGTATTTGAAGATCCTTTCGGCGCAGGTGGTACCGCTGGTTTTACTATCGGCTTGTCCGGTGGTTTCGGACCTCCGATTGTCATGAGTGAATCCTTGATGATAATCATCGGAGGTACACCCGCTGCTTGCGACTCAGGCATATTGATGAAATACGCTCCGATCGCCGCAGAAAAAAGTGAGACGGCCAGAAATCCCGCAAGCAAAACATTTCTGCTGTAACGTTTACGGATCTGGTAGGCACCGTAAGCTTTGTGCCTGTTTTCAAATACAAGCTCATTGAAGCTTGCATTAAGCACCATATTAGTGTCCATACGATTTTGTTTTTGGTGTCAGCTGCTTTTAATTTCAGCGTGACCGGGTTAGT
>JALYQL010000037.1 GCA_030855855.1 Bacteroidota bacterium
CAAACCTTCGAAGGTGAACAATCCATGGGCTTAAATTCCTGGATCGTAGATGTAAGCCAATTACCCGGAGGTGTTTATTTCTACGAGCTGACTTTCGGTGGAACCAGGATTGTAGAGAAGGTTGTTGTAAGTCATTAGAATTGCTGTAAAGCATAAAGTGGAGTCAGATGCCAGCATCTGACTCCACTTTATAGTTATCCTGCCCACTGCCCACTGCCCACTGCCGCCTGCCTACTGCCCCCAGACTACTGCCCACTCCCCCTCAACCTCTTAATCTCCTCCTCCAGCTCCCTGATCTTATGCCTTCTCTGGCGCAGCATCAATGTCATCAGCGGAAAAATAATCATCAACGCTAAAATCAGCATTGCAACCATTACGATCAACGTTCCGATGCTGGAAATGCTCGTGTCTGCTTTAACGGTCTGCAATTCGGAACCGAAATAAAGGATCACAATTGCCCCGCAGCCACCTGCGATTGCGCTCAGAAAAAGTATGAAATAATTAAAAAATTTCCCAAACAGCACTCTTCCAGTGATCATGATGACCAAAGCGGCCAACGCTGCCAATCCAAAGAAAAGGGCGATGGCTAAAATGTTGAGCGTCTGCGTTCCGGTTTCTGTTTCCATGCGGGGGAGATCTGGTAATTTAATAACTGGGTAATCTGGTAATTGGAAGACAAAGGTAATGTTCGGGGAGAAATGGGAAATTGGGGAAATAGGAAACTGGAAACTGGGAAATTTGGTAACTGTAACTGGAAATTCCAAACAGGCACTGTAACTGTAAACAGTTAAACCGGAAATCAGTAAATAGGAATAAGGAACGATAGCTACTTTGTATATAAGTAGTTATGAGCCTTTTTCACCCCGCCTTAATTTCCCAATTTCTTATTTTCCAACCCTTCAATTACCAGATTACCCAGTTACCAGATTACCCAATCCCATCCATCTGTGTATCTTTCCCGCTCAGGACCGTTATAGAAGCACATTAAGTAAGTTGCGATGCGGTCAGTAACACTTAAACCCCCGGCTATGGAGGGTATATCGAAGTATCACGCCACTAATGAGGACATGCTCAATGAGCAGGTGTTGGTGGAAGCTGCCAGGAAAGATCCTGAGCAGTTTAAAGGTCTGTATAACAAGTATTATGAACGGATTTACCTGTTTGTTTGGCAGCGCGTTGACGATAAAGAACTGGCGCACGATGTAACCTCGCAGGTGTTTTTAAAGGCAATGACTAACCTCTATAAGTATGAATTCAAAGGTGTCCCTTTCGCTTCCTGGTTGTACCGGATTGCGAAAAGTGAAGTGTACACCGCGTTCAGAAAAGAGCAGGCGAAACGTACGGTAAATATGGATACTGCCGGACTTGGTGAAATGGCGGAGGATATGGAAGAGGATAAATACGGTCCGTACATCGAAGTGCTGAAAGAATCCGTCACCGAACTGGAAGAAGAAGATATGCAGTTTGTAGAGATGCGCTTTTTTGAGAAACGCGCCTTCAAAGAAATTGCAGACATCTTCGGCATCACTGAGAATAACGCGAAAGTGAAAACCTATCGCATACTTGAAAAGCTTAAAAAAATAATCGTTGAAAAAGCCCGGTTGAAAAAACAAACGGGACAAAACATCGCTTAAATTTCTATTTGCATTCTATCGCCATGAAAAAATATAAAGTCAATATCGATCGTCAGAAACCTTCTTCGGAAGAGATCTTAGCGGGTCGGAATTTCGACGAGCTGATGAAGCAGTATAAAGCTGCTCCGACTGTGATCAAAAAATCACTCTGGAAATCGGGCTGGTTCTTTGGCGCAATAGCTGCTGTTATCGCTGTGGTAAGTGTTATTTTCGTTTTTACAGACAACAATGAAACAGACAAACCGCTCAGCCAGCAACCGCAGATCATCCAGCAACCAGTCATTGATCCACAGGATTCCGCTCTTACGAACAATCAAACGCCATCGAATTCATTCACATCTTCAAAACGCAAAATTGCTCCACCGCTTCCGGGATTAACTGTTCGCAACCTCGCTTATAAATTCAAATCAGCGCTCGGCAGCACATTTACACATACAAGCGGAACGAAAGTAACTTTCCCTGCCAATGCGTTTGCAGATGCCAATGGAAATCCGGTAAATGGAAATGTTGAAATTCAATACCGCGAATTCCGCGACCAGGTAGATTTTTTCCTCTCCGGTATTCCGATGCAATACGATTCATCGCAGCATACTTACCAGTTTGTATCTGCAGGCATGATGGAAATTAGCGGCTTCATCAATGGCCAGCCTGTTTTTCTCGCGAAAGGTAAAACGGTCAATGTTGAATTCGCTTCTAAAAATCCTTCCACGCAATTCAATCTTTACCGTTTTGATACGCTTGCCGGAAACTGGAATTATCTCGGCAAAGACCGCGTTGTGCTCACGCCTGAACAGAAAATGGATTCTGCTTCGTTAGTTACACAAGCCTTAAAGACTAATGGCAAAATGTGCGGATTTATCAATGAAATGCAAAAACCGCTTGAGCCTTTAAAACCGTTAAAAGCAGATAAACGCAAGAACCGTTTCACCATCGCTATCAATCCGCTGGAATTTCCGGAGATGAAAGAATACAAAGACATGGTCTTTGAAGTGGATGAATCCAATCAGCGTTTCGATCGCGCGTGGTATAAAGTCACCTGGGAATCGATCAAACTTTCTAAAACAGTAGAAAATAAATACAAGATCGCGCTGGCAAAAGAAGGCAAAGTGGTCATGCTCGATGTGTACCCTGTTTATAATGACAAGAATTTTGAAACAGAAATGGCTGCTTATAATGTGAGGTTTACTGAATATAAAAAGCAGCTCGACCAGTACAACCAACTGCAGGAGCAGAAAAAAGCACGCGCAAACGGAATTTTTGATAACGGAAACGGCACGATCGTAAAAGCGGTTGACGGCGGATTTATGTATTACACAAAACCTGATCCGAAAGATGAAAAGAAGGCAGAAGAAATAATGCGCTGCTTTACCATTTCCGGTTTCGGCGTTTACAATATGGATGCGGTGGAAGAGCTTCCGGTTGGTGGAATTGTTACGCTCACAATGAACGGCGACGATGGAAAATTGTTCTCTGATTTTGCCACCATTTATCATGTCGACAGGAACAAAAATTCATTGTTTAATTATCACAATGAAAACCCTGTAACGGAATTCCACTTCAACCCGAAATCTTCCAACCTTATCTGGGCGGTAAAAGACGGAAAATTATTTTACGCGGATAACGAACAGTTTGCAAAGCAGCCGAAATCCGGTAAAGGTTCCATCGTGTTGAAAGCTGTCGGTAAGGAATTCAAAACGGCTGAAGAGATGAAGCGGTTTTTCAGGATCAGTCCGGGCGCTTAAAAAGTATTTGCTGCGATGAAAATGTTCCCCCTATTACTTTTTTCATTGCTGGTTTTTACCGGCGGCTTATTCGCGCAGCCTGTTGCAGGAGGTGAATTTGTTGGCCCCGATGCGTCATACAGCGGCAGGGACACAGCTGAAATTCCGGAAGGCGTGATCTACGTTCGTAAATCGGCAATCATTCCTTATGTGAAGATCGAATACAAGTATTATCTCTCGCAGGTGCATACAGTGGAAGTGCTTGTTCCTGTTGATAATGGGATAGATGGAAATGTTGAACGGAAAAGAGTGCCTGTTTTTGATTCATCTCATTATTCCCCAAAACTAGAAAGAGTTTATCCGAAAGAACACGGCTTACTGCTTTCTAAAATGTTTATAGAAAACATGACGTATCGATACAACGAGAATGATACACCGCGTGTAGATACCATGGTGATCGGAATGTGGATCGATAAAAAAGGAGGCGTAAAACAAGTGCTTGACGATCCAGAATACACACTTCAGATGCCGGATCAAATGGTGAAAGAGCTTACATGGGCAAGCCAATCAGTGAAAGAATGGGGAGCAGCTGGCGGCTATTACGAAAAGAAAAAATTCCTGAGAAAAGCGCCGCTCATTTTTGAAAGTTATTATTGTGAAGTTTTTGTCATCGTTTCTTCTTATCCGCTCACCGTTGAACAAAAGCTCACCCGTTACGCGCCTTTTGATTATCCGCTGAATTCTCCTCCGCTTGATGAACAGCAAAAAGCATCGGGTGAAAAAAATGCTGCTGTACCTAAACCGAGATAAGCGATTGAATATACTTTACTTACTTTCGGAAATGCGATTTCGCTGCGGACCTCATCTTTCCATTTTGTTATTGTCGCTTCTTTCGTCCGTCGTTGCGGCGCAGGTAAGTTCCGATACTGTTCCATTGCAGTTAGGTTCAGGAATTATTCCTGAAGGCGTGATTATCGTGCAGCGCCCGTCCGTGAAAGCTGCATTTCGTGTGCAAAAAAATGTGCTTTCAGAACTGCCCAACGTAGGCGAGAGACAGGTTTTTTCTGATTCTGTATCAACTTCTGAAAATCCGCCTTACCCGATTTATGTTGAAGGCAGGCAGTTTTCATGGGATGCCGTTTTGAAACAAACGAAGTACGAATTTACATGGAGCGATTCTACTCGTGCCGACAGTGCCCGTTTTATTTATACGATCGACAAGAACGGGAAAGCTAAATGTGAATCTTTCCCCTATGAGAATGCGGATTCCAGCGGACTTGCTTTTCAAACGCAGATTTTTAATTATTTCGTGTTGTTTGACCGGTGGACGCCGGCAAGAACACCGAAAAGAAGCAATAAGGGTGGCCAAAGCGTTAAAACAAAACGTATGGCATGCACGGTCATTATAATGGTTTACGCATACGATCCGAATGTAGGAAGATTAGTGCCGATGGGGCCGGAAAGGTAAGAGCACCGGCACAATTGAAGTGAATCCCTGAAATCAGATTACACAGATAAAAAGTAGAAAAGGATTAACGAAATAAGCCCCGCTTAATAAGCAAACAGCTTATACGCTTTCATCATTTTGTTGACTTCCTTCTTCACCGCAAGAATCTTTTTCTCATCTTCAAAATTCATCACCACCGTATCAATCAATTCTACGATCTGTGGAATGTTTTTTTCTTTGAAGCCGCGCGTCGTGATCGCCGGAGTTCCGATACGGATACCAGAAGTTACAAAAGGAGATTTATCGTCGAACGGAACCATGTTTTTATTCACAGTGATGTCCGCTTTTACCAGCGCGTTTTCGGCTTGTTTGCCCGTAATGTTTTTACTGCGCAGATCGATCAGCATACAATGATTTTCGGTGCCGCCTGAAATAACATTGTAACCACGATCCATAAATGCATCTGCCATAACACCGGCATTTTTCACTACCTGCACTGCGTATTTTAAAAATCCATCAGAAAGCGCTTCTTCAAAAGCAACAGCTTTCGACGCGATCACATGCTCAAGCGGTCCGCCTTGTGTACCCGGGAACACCGCAGCATCCAGCAAAGCCGACATTGTTTTGATTTCGCCTTTCGGAGTTTTCAGTCCCCAGGGATTTTCGAAATCTTTTCCCATCAAAATCATTCCGCCACGTGGTCCGCGTAATGTTTTGTGTGTTGTAGTAGTAACAATATGGCAATGCGGCATCGGATCATTCATAATTCCGCGCGCGATCAATCCTGCAGGATGAGAAATATCGGCCATCAGCAAAGCGCCAACACCATCAGCGATCTTGCGAAGCCTTACATAATCCCAATCGCGTGAATAAGCAGAAGCGCCACAGATGATCAGCTTTGGCTTTTCTTTTTTCGCCGCTTTTTCAACAGTATCATAATCAATTCTGCCGGTTTCTTTTTCAACACCATAAAATGAAGGCGAATAAAGCTTACCCGAAAAATTTACCGGTGATCCGTGTGTTAAATGTCCGCCATGCGAAAGGTCGAATCCGAGAATTTTATCGCCCGGCTTCAAAACTGCCAGCATCACAGCCGCATTTGCCTGTGCGCCGGAGTGTGGCTGCACATTCACCCATTCCGCATTGAACAAAGCTTTCGCGCGGTCGATTGCCAGTTGCTCTGTCTGGTCAACGATCTCGCATCCGCCATAATACCGTTTGCCGGGAAGTCCTTCTGCATATTTATTGGTCAGCACCGAACCCATCGCTTGCATCACCTGCTCACTCACGAAATTCTCGGAAGCGATCAATTCAATTCCACTGGTCTGGCGGTGAAGCTCTTTTTTAATGAGGTCGAAAATAACGGTGTCTTTTTTCATAGTGGTTTTGGAATTGAAATCAGGCAAAAGTAAGGAAATCTTTGGGGCTGTTATTCATTCCGCCGCAAAGCCATAAACGAAGCCAGCAACATCACCAGCAAGGCCGGAGTTTCTGTCAATCCCGCAAGGAACCGCGCAATTGCATAAGTGCTTTCCCGCGCGCCTGTTAATGATCCTGCGAGATAAAAAATAAGTCCTGCAGCGAATGTAATGCCGTAGGCCATCCACGTAATTTTCACCAGGTTTTTATCACGGAACCAATTTTTCACAATCGCGGCGGCGATAAAAGCGAAATAAGCTGTGAACAAAAGTGTCAATGGCCATTTGGCATAATAAAGTGTGGAATAGCTCAGCCCGGAAAGCCATTGCATAGATGGTGCAACGTGCGAATCGGTATCATTATAATACGTGATCCTGCTCTGCTCATTAATATTCAGGAAAATAAACTCGCGCAAGAATCCTGTCGCGATATACACCCCAACGAGCAGCACGATAATGATTTTTGCACGGGCGTTTTTTTTCATTGCCGGGGAATGCTTTTCGCTTTGGAGAATTTTTTTATCCACGTAAACCACAGCAGGAAAACGAATCCATACATAAATACCTGCCACAGATACGTGTGATTAAATTCCAGCCATTCCGGTTTTTTGAGCACGATAATGCAAAGGCTGGTAATACGAATAACATTCATCGTGTGAATAGCGACAATGCCGGCCGGAATAAACCAGAGCTTGTGTTTCCAGCTACCGGGATAGGCGAGAATGAAGCTGATGAATAATGCGAAAAGAGAAAGTCCATTACACGGATCGCCAATCCAGAGACCGTGCGTACCGTCGATGCCGATGGTGCGGATGGTGGAATGATCGCCGGTGAAAGTCGCGAAATTCATTTTCTCAAGCAGGAAAACTGCCCACTGAGAAGTGTCATTGATGACAGCAGTATCGAGCCAGCCCCAGGGATGAATGAGCCATTCATAGAGCATCATCCACGATAAATAGATCCCGAGGAAAAGAATAATAAACTTAAAAATCCGGCGTTCGGGTGATGAAAATTTCATCAATAGATCATTCTGCGGCGCGAGATCGCAATGATTTGATCAGTGTGTATGCGCCGAACAGAACAGCAGCACCAATAGCATAAATGATCCCGCCATTGATCGGCACACACGGAGGCGGCCAGCATGGTGGACCTTCTGCAGGTGGCGGCGGTGGTGGTGGCTGCGCATGACCGGTCTGAAGGCCTACGAGCACGAGCAGAATAGTCGCTGCAAGGAGAAAATATTTATTCATTTTCATCTTCGTGATCAATTTCAGTAATAAATTTTCTTGGTTACAATTTCATCGCCTTTTACAATGCGGACCATGTATATTCCATGGGCACCGGGACTGTCAAGAGCGATCGTTTCATTTATTACTGTCATGTTTTTCGGAGCCAAAACTTCTTGCCCGGCCACGTTATAAACAGTAATCACAACATTTGATTTTTCTTCAAATCCGAATTTCACAAGGATATTTCCGTTGTTCACGAATACCTGTGAAGATGCATCTAATGAAGGCGCGATCATCTGTTCGTTGAGCGGGCAGTTTCCATCGCGTTCAAAATGCAGGATGAATTCATGTTTTTCGCCCGGAACGTCTGCCTGGAACGAATAAGTATCATGCTCTTTCAGGTTGATCTTTTCGCCTGTCGCAAGATCTTCGAGTGTTGCGCAGCTGTAAGCTGTAAATCCGTTAAGACCTTTGAAAGCCAGCAGCTGTTCGCCTGGAGTTCCTGATTTTACAGTAAGCGGAATGTCAAGCTTCTCCTGCATACCATCGAGTGCATTAAGAAGAAGCTCTTCTCCTTCTTTGTCGCTGGTCCAGAGATTGGTTGCATCATCATAGGGACTCGCAAGGAAAGGCATGTCAAGGGCGACATCTTTTCCATTATGCGCCTCATCGTTGATCTGCACAACTGCTTCGCCACCTAATCCGTTTACGCTGTTGCTTGCTGAAATGCGAAGGTAATTCGGGGATGCTGCACGAATAATGTTCGGGTTAGCAACTACCGTTTTTGTGATCTCGTCAAATTTCATATTTCCGCTGGCAGTTGCAATGGCCATAAATCCCTGGTTCGGTGCAATTGTTCCACCGTTCGGATTCGTTGTATAAGAACCATTTTCCATGAGGATAAGAAAATTGGCATTGAGGTTTCCTGAATTTGCAACTACAGCCGGATAGCTGATCGGGCAGGCGTAAGGATTGCTGACAAGATTATATCCTCCACCTGGTCCACCGGCTGTAACAGCACGAAGAACGGTGCCGGAATTCGGAGTTCCCCGGGTATCGTAAGGGAGTGGAATTACAAGCTGGCTCATATTATCCGACATCCACACCATGAATCCTCTTCCGGGAGTTAAGGCCAGAGAAGTTGAAGTTACATTTACATAAGATCCTGTAACATTGTTGTAGGTGCGCACAGAAAAGAATGTAGGGCAGCACGCTGTGCCGTCGTTTCCACCTACAGCGCTCATATAAAAACGGTTATCGTTATCCCAGTCGGCGATAGTAGAGCCACTCACCGGACTTCCTAAATACTGCCAGTAAGCCGTTGCCGGGCCATTAATGAAAGCGCCGATCGTCCAGTTTGTTCCGGTCACTGAAGCGCCCGGGCCAAGCGGTCCGATCTTCGCATAGGTTGTTGCACCTGTTGCGGTAAGAATAATATTTCCGATGCCGCTTGTGCCGAAGCTGCGGTTATTAACCTGCAAAAGTCCGTTAATGATAATGATTCCGGTTACGGAAACTCCGCCAAAGGAATTATCCGAAGTAATATTGTTGAATGTTGTAGTAGCAGAACCTGAGGCAGTCTGGCCGGTGCTTCCTTCGAATGTGACAGTGCCTGTGCGGCCGTTGAATGTTCCTCCGTTGTGCACAAAATTGCCAGAAAGATTGACAGCAAAATTACTTGCCGAAACATCAAATGTTCCTGCAAGAATCGTAAATGTTCCTGCCACATCCAGGTCTATTGCGAGCGTAACAGTAGAAGAACCGTTTATCTGAATATTACCAAAAACATTGCCGAGGGTTCCGCCTATTGTCTGTGGCGCACTGCCTTCAAAGCTGATCACCCCTGCAGCGGCTGTACTAACATCGCCTCCGTTAGCAAGCCATGATGGGCCGTTCTGGAAAAATGTAAACGCTCCCGGATTGAGTGTGCCGGAAGTAAGCGTTGTTGTTCCGTTCGCAATTGCGTCAAGCAAGCAGGTGACAGATAATCCCGGAACATTTATCTCGAGGTTTCCAAAAGTGGTAAACGCCGAACCTCCGATGGTTTGATTGACAACACCGTCAAAAGCGACTCTTCCAACAGCAGACTGGTTTATTAATCCTCCGTTACCAACCCATGAAGCACCTTTCTGGTGATAGATAAATGTGGTCGGGTCCAACGTTCCGCTGTTAAGTGTAGTTGTTCCATTTGCATTTACATCGCGGTTAAGCTGCACTGTACCGCTACCGGCAAGTGTAACATTGTTAAACCGCTCTGTCAGGGTACGGCTGATGGTCTGGATACCACTTCCTGTGAAAGTAATGGTCGCCATGTTTGTGCAGGTGATATTCGCGTTATTCAGCCAATTGCCACCGACAGAAATATTGCGGTTCGACCAGTTGAACGTAACGTTTGCGCCAACAGTCAGATTGTTAAGCACTGTGAGGTTATTAGCGATTGCCTTGGTAACCGCAGAGGGGCTGGTCAATGACAGGTTGTAATAGGTTGCTGTCGGGCCTGACAGGATAGAAGTGCTTGTGGCAGCAGTATAAGTAAAATTATTCGGAACAGCAGATGCGTTGAGGGTTCCGCTATTAATACAATTTCCTGAAACACTTACACTGGAACCAGATGCATTTATCCATGTTGAGCCGATGTAGAGATGCAATATACCTGCACTGTTAAGTGAGATGGTTCCGTTGTTGGTCAGATTGACATACGAAGCCACTACAATACTTCCTGGCTTGTTGATCACAACACCTGGAGCGATAACATAGTTAGCATAGAAATAAATATATCCGTTGTTGGGAAGGTTATTTCCGGTATATGTTCCTGCAGCACGAAACTGCCAGCTTCCGCTACCTGTTGATGAGCCATTATTAGTGAGGCTTCCGTAAACCAGGATAGAATTATTGTTCATGTTGAATGCGCCGCCCGCGCTGATGGTCAGGTTTCTCGAAAAACCGGTAGTTATAAGCGTGATGGTATTTCCTGTGCTGATGATCACATCGTCATTATTGTCGGGAATTCCGTCTGCGTCCGCACCTGCAATGCTCCAGCTGGATGGGGCGCTGTAATTACCGGTAACAACTACAGAAGTGAATGTGGCAGCTTTGAGTATAGTGGAAAGGAAGAGGAGCGATAAAAAAAGGGTAATTTTTTTCATTGTTAATTTGTGTTTCATGTTGCTCCTCAAAGTTATGAAAATAATTTGAAGAACTTAACGGGTTTATTGATATTTTTGACCTCCTGATGAAGCAAGCTATTCCGACACCAAAAGGTGGATTTTCCCTTAACGATCTGCAAAAAATTATTCCGATAATCCGCAGGAATTGGTGGATTGTCGTTTTGCTCGCCGGAGTGGGTTATCTCCTTGGAGCATTCTACGTGTATAAGCTCGATAAGGTTTACGCTTCAAGCACATCGCTCCTGTTGAAATCCAACGAAGATTACAACCCCGGAAGCGTCATATCTGATAATAGCAAGTTCTACGG
>JALYQL010000047.1 GCA_030855855.1 Bacteroidota bacterium
GTTTGTTCGAGTCCCGATATTTTGTCGGGAAGAACAGACGCACCCGCATTTAAAAATTACTCTGTAATGATCAATTTTCCATTGCCCGATTTATCGCCTGATTTCAGCGAGTAAAAATAAGTTCCTGCAGCGTAATTGCTCATTTCGAGTATGAACACGGAACCTGCAATCGCTTTCGGGAATTTTTTCACTTCGATTATTTTACCGCTGATATCGCTGATCGTAATGGTAATTGCTTCTTCCGACGACTGTTCAAATTTGAAATTCACCACTTCGGTTGAAGGAACAGGATAAACGGAAACACCATCTAAATGATTGAGCTCGGCCACACCAACAAGGTTCACGTTATTCGCAGCAGTGTCATTTGAATTATTTATATCGCTGGTTTTTGAGGTCCAGCAATACAAAATATCATTCGCTGTATAAGGTGGTGTGAGCGGAGTCGTGAAATTGAAAAGCACCTGGCCGCCGGGAGGAATTAACGGACCGGTATAGGGCTGCGTAACAATTGTCGGATTGCCTGCCAGCTTGTAATTTACCTGGATGAAATAATTATCAGCGGTGGTCGCGTAATTATGTACCCAGCAGGAAACCGTTGTTGGTCCGCTCACAGTCGAAAGATTTGCAGGAGAGAAAATGCTGGCCACACCAACATCTTCCGGGCTCGAACACACATAATCCGCCCCGATGAAAAAATCAGCATTCTGGTAATCTCTGTAAGTCGACCAGATATTCTGGAATGTTTCAAATGACTGACGAGAGAAAGGTGGCGTAAGATCTGTCGCGATGCCGACCTGTGTAGTGTTTGCCATTTCCCAGTTCACATAAAATCCGCCGCTTTGAATCACAATATTTCCTGCAACCGGAACAACAAGCAGCTGGTAAGTTATGATCTGGCTTCCGTCAACAAGCACCGAATCCAGCAATGTACCCGGCGAACCTTGCGGGCCATTATCATCATAAATTTTCGCGTAGAATGCGGGCCCGCTGAATGGCGCAATTGTCAGAATAAAATTCGTGTTGAGAATACGCGCGGGATAGGTCGGAGGCTTTATGTAAACACCAACCCCACCTTGTCCACCTGCCCATGAAATAGAACCGGAAACAGGATTTAGCTGGTTGTCTGTATACGAAAGCCGGATGGACGTTTGCGTAGTATCTACAACCACAATTTCCTGGTAAATGGAATCATTGACGGGAATAGTATCGCCCATTACGCCGGAAATTCTGGAAATAAAAAACCTTGTGCCGGCACCTGCGGGAGAAAATGTTGCAGGGAAAGTCAATTGTTGTGTTTGCCCGGGAACAAGTCCGACCGTAAACGCATTGCTCGTTACTAATTGAGTATTGGTCAGTGTTTTTACTTTTCCATTCACCGTAACGGGACCTATAGATTGATTTCCGGAATTCGCGATTTGTGTGATGAGTGAATGCGGTCCACTGTTGTTTGCGAGAAAAATTCCACCATTGCCATCAGCATGATTCCAGCTTACACTTGCATCAGTAACCTGCAGCACATTCGACGGATAATAATATTTGATTGTATAATTCGGCAGCGGCTGAAACGTTAAAGGCTGAAGTCCCATCGTGCCGATATTATTTTCAATGCCGCTCGAAAAATTGCTGATGGAAGTTCCCGAGATGGATTGAAAATTGACAGTGATAGAAGAATCCGATTTGCAGAGAATGATTTCAAATGTATTTGAACCATTATATCCCGGCGCAAACTGATCCCAATACGGAACATTCACATATTCCAGAATAAAAGAATCCTGCAAGGCTTTGTAATACACCTGGCCCACATTCCCTACACCGAGAAAAGTCATGTCCGCCATAAATCCTGCGATATAATTATTTACACCGCCGGGTTGAGGAATGGATGGAAAATTCGCCGCAAGATTTCCCGGACCGAATTCGAGATAACCATTTGAGCCGACCCAGACTTTACTTTCGGAATACCAGTAATACGCAAACTGGAAACCGATCTGGATGGGGCCGACAAAATTATCATCACCTAAACCGAGGATCTGTGTTCCTGTTGTTGTGCAATCGTACCACACGTAAGGTTGGCCGCCAGGTTCATTGCTGTCACTCCAGGTGTAGCCGAATCCGTCAGGACCGCCGGAATTTGCATTTGCTGCTAATCCGCAGAAGAGAAACAGGGCGAGTAAGAGTTTTTTCATTGGGAAAAGGTGATTACAGATTACAAATTATAGATTTCAGATTTTTGAAATTAAAGGTCTGAACGAAAAGTTCCGCGGGCTTTTAGCTTTGGGGGATCTTTTCGCATGATGCGGCGCACGAGTCCACGCAGTAAGAAAGGTGGATATTTATAGCCTTTATGGGCCAGACGTTTTCCCATGTCCACATAATCCTCATCTTTTTCAGGAAGCGTAGTGTTCATTCCGTCGACGTAACGATTGTACATGCAGAAAGCAGCTGCGACCAAAACCGTATCATGAATTTCTTCATCGGTGGCGCCTGCTTTTTTCGCGTTGTCGATTAAATCGGAAGTTACATGGCGTCCGCTGATCTGCACTTTACCGGCGATCTTCAGAAGGTGTTTCATCTTTTCAGAAACAGGCGCTGTGTCCGGGTCTTTTACAATACAGGCCACCGCTTTTCCGTTATCGCCCAAATGTTCATTGGCAGAAGCGCTGTGCGATTTATGACAAAATTCACAATTATTCAGCCAGGAAACGTACGAAGCAATCAATTCACGTTCGCCGGAAGTGAGGGGAGAAGGCCCTTTGAGAATCGTGTGCGCGAGATTTGACAGCGCAGATCCGGAAGGTCCTTTGTAAAAAAGCAGTTCAAGAATTCCGGGTTGGGGAATTGTTGTTTTGATGTAGGTCATGGGAAATCAGGTGTGGTTTGTAAGAATAAAAATAGGTAAAAAAGGGTAGAAAAATGCTGGAAAGAGAAATTCCGGGTTTCAGGAGGAAGTCTGAAGTGAGATTTTAGATTGAATAGCGGGAATTATTTCAAAGTCTTAAGAAAACTGTCAGCGGTCCTGCTCTTTATCTTGCCGGATTTTATAAGTTTCAATTCCCGGACAGCATCCTTTAATTCGGCTATGATTTTTGCCTTGACTTTATTCTTCTTAAGATCTGTCTTTTGCTTTTTCATAAACTAAAATTAGCCTTTCCGTCAGAGTCTCCCCAATAAAAAATCCCAAATTCAGATTCAACCTGAAATTTGGGATTTATGAATTTTAGCTTTCGGAATTTTATCCTAAATAAGTCTTCAGCAATTTGCTTCTCGAAGTATGCTTCAGCCTGCGGATCGCTTTTTCTTTGATCTGGCGCACGCGTTCACGGGTGAGATCAAAACGTTCGCCGATCTCTTCCAAGGTTAATGCATGTTCGCCGTTCAATCCGAAATAAAGTCGCACAACATCTGCTTCACGTGCAGTTAAAGTTGCAAGCGCACGCTCAATTTCTTTCCGCAACGATTCGCTGATAAGTGTATTTTCCGGACTCGGCGTATCCTCGCTTTGCATCACGTCGTACATGTTGCTCGTGTTCTCATCACTCGAAGCGAGAGGAGCATCCATGGAAACGTGGCGGCCGGTGTTACGCATCGCTTCTTTGATGTCTTCCGGAGAAAGATCAAGCGCTGTCGCAATTTCATCTGCGCTCGGCTCGCGCTCAAATTCCTGCTCTAGACGTGCGAATGTTTTATTAATTTTATTGATGGAGCCGATTTTGTTCAACGGCAAACGCACAATACGCGATTGTTCTGCCAACGCCTGCAGGATCGATTGACGGATCCACCAAACAGCATAAGAAATGAATTTGAATCCGCGTGTTTCATCGAAGCGCTGAGCTGCTTTGATAAGTCCGAGATTTCCTTCATTGATAAGATCGGGAAGGCTGAGGCCCTGGTTCTGGTATTGCTTCGAAACCGAAACAACGAAACGAAGATTGGCGTTCACCATTTTGGTCAAAGCAGATTGATCGCCTTTACGGATTTTCTGGGCGAGATCTACTTCTTCCTGTGCAGTGATGAGATCTACACGGCCAATTTCCTGCAAATATTTGTCGAGGGAGGCAGTTTCACGGTTGGTAACCTGCTTTGATATCTTTAGTTGACGCATCGATAGGGGGGTATGCTCAGATTAGTAATTTATACAATCATTAAGGTAAATTAGGGATATTAAATGGCTTAACGGATCAAAAATAAAAAGGTTACAAGGTCTTGGGAAACTGTTGAAAACTGAGAAATTGTAAACAGCTGAGGCTATTGAGGAAAGGAGGAACGATACGGGTGAAAAAGTCTTTAATTTTCTGTTAAAACAGGTCTTTTTACGGGTAGTTTAACCAAGATCGTATTCCCTTTCACCGAGTAAAAGTTGTTTTGGGGGAATTTTATCATTATTCACACATAATTGAACTAATTCGTGGATAAATGCATAAAATGCGTCTATTTTATATGAAAAGTGTGCTGTTTTGGTGTATTTTATTATTTTTTTCATTTTCATATCTGGCTGCGCAAAAAATAACAATTGTGGGAACAGTGAATGATAGTGCGACAGGCCAGCCGGTTCCTTTTTGCTCTTTTATTATACAAGGAACCCTAAATGGAGGAATGCCAGATGAAAAAGGCGTTTTCAGTGCTAACGTAGCGTTACCTGCTACGCTTGTGTTTAGCGCGCTCGGATATAAAACAATTGCCGTGCTGGTTACAAAAAAGAAATTTAACAGGAAACGTTTTAAAGAACTTTTGCTTTCTGTGCAATCGATGAGTTTTGCGGAGCAGGAAGCATTTCTGCAATACGCCTTGCTGAACTGGAGACAGGATGAGCCGCACGTGGAACCATATATTGGTGGTGGGTGTGAAAGTTTGAAATTCGATTTTGACTGCCTGCTTTTCAAAGCAAATTGGCTGGACTTTTTTTTAAAAAAGTTGTAGTTGGTATTTTTTAATATGTTGATTAACAATATATTATGTTTAAACTATTTAAATTTACCCTAATTTTGTGTAGTTTTCATGGCACATTTACCCTAATTTTGTGTAATTTTGAAGGCAAAGTTACCCTAATTTTGTGCTATTTTATGGCAGAGTTACCCTAATTTTGTGTAGTTTTGATGGCAGAGTTACCCTGATTTTGTGCCGTTTTGATAGCAGAGTTACCCTGATTTTGTGTCGTTTGGGTTATGTATTTATCCTAATTTGTGAAATGTTTACAAGGACTATATTGCCAGAACTTGAAAAATGGGCAAAGAAAAAAAACAGAAAGCCATTAATATTGCGTGGCGCCAGGCAAGTTGGTAAAACAACTGTTGTGAATCAATTTGCTGAAAATTTTGAGCAGTATATTTATTTAAATCTGGAGCTTGCGGCAGAGCGTAAACCTTTCGAGGAGTTTAGTGATTTAGAGACGTTAGTGCAGGCCTTGTTTTTTTTGAAAAATAAAGAATATTCCAAAAGAAAGAAGACATTATTATTTATTGACGAGATCCAGGAAGTTCCTGAAGCCTTTAACATTTTACGTTTTTTTTATGAGCAGATGCCGGAGATACCTGTTATCGCTGCCGGCTCTTTACTTGAAACAATTTTCAATAATAAATCAAGCTTCCCTGTTGGCAGAGTTGAATTCTTAGTTGTAAGACCTGTTTCATTTATAGAATTTTTAGAAGCAGTTGGCGAAGTACAAGCACTGGAACAAATAAAGCATGTTCCGTTAAAACCTTTTGCACATCAAAAATTACTTTCGCTGTTTCACACTTACGCGTTAATCGGCGGTATGCCTGAAATAATAAGGGAATATGCTGAAACGAAAGATCTGACTTCATTAGGCAGAATCTACGATGCATTGATAGCGTCCTATATTGATGATGTGGAAAAATATGCGCAGACCAATAACCAAACGCAAATTATCAGGCATGTTATTAAAGCCAGCTATTTTGAAGCAGGAAAACGAATCAAGTTTCATGGGTTTGGCAAGTCTTCGTACGGTTCAAAAGAAATTGGGGAAGCATTAAGAACTTTGGAAAAAGCCATGCTTCTGCATTTAATTTATCCAACAACGAATGTGAAATTGCCGATCATGCCCGAGCTGCAAAAATCGCCGCGATTACAATTGCTGGATACCGGCTTAATGAACTATGCTGCTGGCCTGCAAAAAGAAATAATAGGAACCACGGATTTGGATAGGGTTTACCAGGGAACAATAATCGAACATTTAGTTGGCCAGGAATTATTGGCGTGCAATTTCAATGCATTGAGCGCATTAAATTTTTGGGTAAGAGAAAAAACAACTTCTATGGCCGAAGTGGATTATGTGATAAATCACGGTGGAGAATTAATTCCTATTGAAGTAAAATCGGGAAAAGAAGGCAAGCTTAAATCTTTGCACCTGTTTATGGATGAGTCGCCGTTGAAAATCGCTGTTCGTTTTTATGCAGGAGAATTATCAGTAACAACGCCATTAACAACAAAAGGTAAAAAATATCATTTGTTGAATTTGCCTTATTATTTGGTTTCTCAATTGGGGGGATATCTGGAGTGGTTGATTGAGGAAGTGAATAAACCGAAGTCAAAGAAATAAAGCCATTGCAGAATCTGGTGCAGGAAGAAGCACAGGCGGTGATTTTTGAGCAGGTGAAGGGTTTAATTATGGAATTTCAACCCTCCATTCGTCCTAACTTACAAAGCCAAATGAAAATCAGAACGCTGCTTTTTCTTTTTACGCTTTTACTTTCTTCTGGCCTTACTGCGCAGGTAGTTTTGCGTGGCGTAGTGAAAGACAGCATCAGCGGCGAAGCATTACCTTTTTCCAGCTATCTCGTGAAAGGAACACTAAATGGCGGCACGACAAATGAATACGGACAATTTATTATCACGACAGAAAAATTGCCGGTTACAATCATTTTCGTGATAAGCGGATATCGGCGCAAAGAAATTGCCTTTCATTCTACTGAATTTATGAAGGTTGAAATGTTCTCCGTAACGCATGAACTTTCTATCGTCACGATCAGCAGTGAAAAAGTAACTACGTGGCATCCGGACGACGCATGGGCATTCATTGATTTCAGATTTTACAATGATTTTATCTTGTCGCTGGTTTCCATTCGTGGAAAGAACAAGGAATATCTCGTGCTGATGGATACGCTTGGTACAACGATTTCAACGCTGGCATTGAATCGTCACGGTGATTCACTTTTTACCGATTGTCTTGGAGCCGTTCATCTTTTCTCAGGCGATAGCGTTTACCAGGTGCATTATGATTATGAAAAGCTTTCACTTCCGTATGTAACAGAACGCACACAATTTGCAAACGAAATGCTGCCGTGCCGTTGTCAGCTCGGTCCATATTATTATTTCAGCTTTTCAAATTATCATCAGTTGAAGATGGATTTTTATTACATCAATTGGTATCAGAAAGGAGAATATCATCCCTTTCTTTCCATTCACGACAGCGATAAAATTGTTTCTTACAATCAAAATTATGATATCAATTATTTTCTTGCGCGTCGGCGTGTCTACCAGGAATATGCTGAACCTTTAGATTCCATTGTAAAACATATAGATTATTACCGTTCTCAGCTCCCGCTTTCCTTGGGCGAGCGTAAGTGGCTTTCGCCTGTAATGTCACCGCTCGTGCGTATCTGTAAACAAGTATATATCGTCAATATAATGGATTCTACTTTGCTTACCTACACAGGTGCAGGCATTCAGCAACACAGCACAAATTTTTCTTGTCTTAAAGCAGCGGGATGGAAAAGCAATGAGCTGTTTGGTGATGAACTAACCGGTGCGTTGTATGGTCGTACAGTGAAAAAAGGTTCTTCCACGTTTGTGCGAATTGATCCGGAAACGGGAAAAGAAATGGCACGAGTGGATGTTCCGGGTTATGCGTACATCACACATCCGCAAGTTCGTGGGGGCAATGCTTATTTTTTGTGGAAGGATCCTTATTCAGAACAACCTGCAAAGTTGCGGGTGGTTTCTTTAAACCGTAAATAGTCAGTAGAAGTCATTATTTTTTCTTTTTCCAAATAGGATAATGAGTTTTCACGTTAACTTTCGTGTAAGAAAAAGTTACGATGAAACAGGGTAATTATCGCGTCGAATATAGTGA
>JALYQL010000049.1 GCA_030855855.1 Bacteroidota bacterium
ATATTACCATGTTTGATTTTTCTGATGCCTCTATAATAGCATTACAAACATTTGCGATCATATCTGGATGTAAACCAACTTCAGGCTCATCAATGCAAACCAATGACCCTCTTTCTGGGTTAAATAAAATTGACAATAAACAAAGATATCTCAATGTGCCGTCTGAAATATTATTGACATGAATAGAACTATTGAGATTGTCTTCATCTAACATTAATTCGATATTTCCTCCAATAATATGAAAATCAAAACCTTTAAACTTAGGATTTACATGATTTAGCATACTTTCAATCTTACGGAAGCTTGTTTTGCTATTTATGTTAATGGTATTTAATATTTGAGGCAAATTAGTTCCATCCGGTAATAGTTTTTTTTCCGAAGTCGGTAACATTGGCTTTCGAATCGGACTTTGTGGTGTAGTATCAAAGTAATCATATACAACAATATCAGCAATTGCTTTTCTTAATGTTGAAAGTGGGAGATAACGATTTGTGTCAAATATTTTTGATAATGCTAATTCTGTGGGCTCAACAAAATCGTTATACCTGATTAGCTTAGTTTTTGACGGATTAATATTTGGATCAATCACTTCAGACAAGACACCCACACCATTATTAAACTCAAGATAAATAAAGCCATCAGTCTTAGCCGTAATGATTTTTTCAATTACATAATAATTTGAAGTACTAGGACTTTTATATAATTCAATCGTATAAATTAAATCGTCGAAAAAATTAAACCCATAGTTCCTGATTACTGCCGCATCAAAAGTATATTCTATTTTCAAATAACTTTTTTTGTTATTCACCCCTTTAAAAAAAATATTGTCGAATCCACCTAAAACATCGTACACATATTTCTTCAGACCAATTCCAGCAACGCCCTCTTTAAGAATTCTAATGCATTTGATAAAGTTTGATTTTCCAGAACCGTTTATCCCCACAAGAATATTCTGGCATTTATCAAATGAAAACGTTTCATTTTCAAAACTTAAGAAATTTGATATTTTTATTTCTTTTATCATTTTCTCTTTTTTAAAAATGCCAACCCATTATTGCCATTAATGTCACGATAAGCACGTTCACCATGCTGATCGGTAATAAATATTTCCACTCGAGGTTCAGCAGCTGATCAACACGCAGGCGCGGGAATGTCCAGCGGAACCACATGATGATAAAGATGATGAAGAATGTTTTTCCGAAGAACCAAAGCGATGACGGGATATAATCCATGATGTGATTGAATTGCTCCCAGTTGCCAAAATGCAGCGGCATCCATCCGCCAAGAAAAATTGTGGCTGCGATTGCGGAAACCACGAATAAGTTGATGTATTCTGAAAGAAGGAACATCGCGAATTTCATTCCGGAATATTCAGTGTGAAATCCACCGGTTAATTCAGATTCTGCTTCTGTTAAGTCGAATGGCGCACGATTAATTTCCGCCGTTGACGCGACAATAAAAATGACGAAGGAAATAATAACAGGAATATGTCCTTTGAATATCCACCAGCCATCGACCTGGCTGTTGACAATGTCAGACATTTTTAAACTTCCGGAGAGAATCACAATTGTAATCAGCGAAAGGCCAATTGACAATTCATAGCTCACGATCTGCGCGCCGCTTCTCATTGCGCCAAGCAAAGAATATTTATTGTAGCTCGACCAGCCTGCCATCAGAATCCCGATCACTGCCATTGACGAAACGGAAGAAACATAAAGAATACCGATGCTGATATCCCAGATCTGGAAATCTCTTGCAAATGCGATTGGAGCCATCACGAGCATTGCGGTGATCACCATAATGTATGGCGCAAGATTAAAAAGGAATTTATCCGCAGCAGTAGGAGTGAGGCCTTCTTTGAAAAGCAGCTTCACTGTGTCAGCGATAATTTGTAATGAACCTTTTGGTCCGACACGGTTTGGTCCAAGACGGATCTGCATGAATGCGGCTACTTTTCTTTCCATGTAACCGAGGAAGAAGCTCAGCATCACCAAAAATCCGATGAGACAAATTCCCGTGATCGCCATTTCGGTCAGCAAAACAAACTTCGGATTGCCGATAAGTCCGCCGAGCCATTCGTGAATATGACGTGTTAAAGAAGAAAAGCTGATCAGTAAAGCTGTTTTCACTATCTGTCGATGTCTGGAATTACTAAGTCAATGGTGGCCATGATCGCAACAAGATCGCCGATTTTCACGCCTTGCGCCATGTGTGATAAAGCAGAAAGATTGCTGAATCCGGGCGAACGGTATTTTACACGATAAGGAGAAGCAGCGCCGTCGCTCACAATATAAACGCCAAGTTCACCACGGGCAGTTTCCACGCGCTGGTAAAATTCGCCTTTCGGAAGCTTGATAACTGCTTTTGTTTTTTCCTGGAATTCGCCTTCCGGAATATTATCGATCAGCTGCTCGATGATGGAAATAGATTGTTTCATCTCCGCCATCCTGCACATATAACGCGCGTAACAATCGCCTTCTGTGGCAAGAATTTCTTCGAACAAAACTTTATCGTAAGCGCCATAAGGATTCCATTTGCGGATATCGCAGCTCACGCCGGATGCTCTTGCAGTTGGTCCTGTGCAGCCGAATGAAACAGCGTCTTCTTTTGAAAGCACGCCAACACCTTTTGTACGCTGTTCGAATATGACGTTGCCTGTCAGCAGCTGATCATAATCCGCAAGATTTTTTTTGCATTGTGCTATAACTTCTTTCGTGCGATTCTGAAAATTCGGGTGAAGATCGAACATCACACCGCCGGGCACCATGTAATTTTGTGTCAATCGTGCGCCGCAGGTTTCTTCCATAATTCCATTGATCGCTTCACGGTCACGGAACGCATAAAAGAAAGGAGTAACAGCGCCAAGATCGAGTCCTGTGCAGCCCCACCATAATTGATGAGAAGCAAGACGCGTCAACTCCGCCATTAACAAACGGATGATCTGGGCACGTGGTGGCGCCTGAATTCCGAGACCTTTTTCAACTGTAAGGGCGCAGGCTTCATTATTAATATGTGCGGATAAATAATCCATCCGGCTTGTCGCGAAAATGAAATTCCTGTAAGAAAGATTTTCGCTCATCTTTTCAATAGAACGGTGAATGTAGCCAAGATGCGGCTGCACTTTATGAATGGTTTCTCCGTCGAGCCATACTTTTAAATGCAGCACGCCGTGTGTGGACGGATGCTGCGGCCCCATGTTGACGACGAATAAACCGTCATCCGTAACAACATCTTCTCCGAGCAATTTCATATCTCGATCATGTTTTCGTCCACGTAATCTTTTCGCAATGGAAATCCGGGCCAGTTATCATCCAGGAAAATTCTCCGGAGATCAGGATGATGTAAAAATTTTATCCCGAATAAATCGAATACTTCGCGCTCATGGAAATCTGCTGTTCTCCAGATATTGGCCAATGATTCGATCTGCGGATTTGTTCTGTCTGTCAATTTTGCTTTTACCACAAATTCATGACGATGTGTTTTGGAAAGCAAATGGTACACCATCATAAAATGATCTTTCCAGTCGATGCAGGTGAGACAGAAAAGATAATCCATGTTGAATTCCTCTTTAGTACGAAGAGAAGTCATAAACGGAAGAAGCTCTCCGGCCGGCACAAGCACAACAAGAAATTCGCCGGTCTCGTCAAAAGTGACTTCAGGCAAAAGTGCGGTTAAGGAAGTTTTTAAATCGTCTCTGTTCATTGCTTCACAGGTTTTGATTTACCAAACGTATTGTGTTCGGTCTTGATCTTCTCCTGTAGCGTGATCATCGCGTGCAGCAATGCTTCCGGACGGGGAGGGCAGCCGGGAATGTAAACGTCTACCGGAATAACATGGTCAACGCCTTTCACGACTGAATAGGTATTATAAAAAAATGGTCCGCCGGAAATGGTGCAGGCGCCCATGGCAATAACATATTTCGGTTCCGGCATCTGGTCGTAAAGGCGTTTGAGCACAGGGGCCATTTTCATTACGATGGTTCCGGCAACAATAATAAGGTCGGCCTGCCGTGGTGTGGCGCGCGCTACTTCAAATCCGAATCTTGACCAGTCGTATTTTGCATCAGCCGCCGACATCATTTCGATTGCGCAGCAGCTGGTGCCGAATACCAAAGGCCAGAGTGAATTCGCCCTCGCCCAATTGATGACATCGTCAAGCTTCGTCACTAAAATTCCGCCACCGTCTGTAGGATGAACATCCCCGGGGAATGAAATTTTATTTTCGTCAATTAATTTATCGTCAGCCATTTTTTTAGTCATTGGTCATTAGACATTGGTCATTGGTTGCAGATCATTGGTACTACTGACTAATGACCACTGCCCAATGACTATTTACATCCATTTAAGCGCTCCTTTTTTCCAGGCGTACAAAAGTCCCATAAAAAGGATGAACATAAAAATTATGATTTCAACAAAAGCCGGCCAGCCGATATTTTTGACAACGACGGCCCACGGATACATATAGATCAACTCAACGTCGAAAACGAGGAAGATCAAAGCGAACAGATAATAGCCGACATTGAACTGAATCCAGTTCGATCCTGTGGGTTCAATACCACATTCGTAAGCTTCTCCTTTCACGATATTCTTCGACGACTTGGCCAGAACTTTCGACAAAAGGATTCCACCGCCTGCGAATGCAATTCCGCAAATTATCAGGAGTATAAGAGAACCAGCGCCCATACTTAATTTTTATTTGGTGTTCAATTCAGATTATTCCGGCCAATGCTTCTATTAACAGGGGTATGTCCGAAAAAAGTGTGACAAATATTACTTTTTAAAAACAATTTTCGGTTACTTTACACCAACTATTTTTCCCTATCATTTAAACAACTACAATAATGGCAATTAAAATCACAGATGATTGCATCAACTGCGGTGCATGTGAGCCTGAGTGTCCGAACGGCGCGATCTTTGAAAATGGCGGCGACTGGAACTTTGCATATAAAACCGAAGTAAAAGGAATATTTACGGGTAAAAGCGGAATTTCTGTTGATGCTGAGGCTGATCAGGCCGCGCTTTCCGCTGATTTCTACTACATCGTTCCTGATAAATGCACCGAATGTGTTGGTTTTCATGATGAACCACAATGTGCGTCGGTTTGTCCGGTAGATTGCTGCGTTCCTGACCCGGAACTTGTAGAAGCGAAGGAAGAACTGATCGCTAAAAAAGAAACATTACACCCTTAGTAAATCATAAAGACCATAATGGACACGTTGGAACAAAAAAGCGGAAGAAAGACAGAAGTCAAAAAAGCCGAAAATATTGTCGTTCGATTTTCCGGTGATTCCGGAGATGGAATGCAGTTAACAGGAACCCAATTCACAGATACATCAGCGTTTTTAGGACAGGATCTGAGCACATTTCCGGAATTCCCTGCCGAGATCCGCGCCCCGATCGGTACAGTAGCCGGCGTTTCCAGCTTCCAGGTCAATTTCGGAAGTAAAGAGATTTTCACTCCCGGTGATAAATTCGACGTGCTTGTAGCCATGAACGCTGCAGCCTTGAAAACTGATATTCACCAATTGAAAAAAGGTGGAATTCTCATTGTCAATACTGCGGGTTTTGATAAAAAGAACCTTGGACTTGCCAATTACAAAGACGGAATCAACCCGCTTGAAGATGGCTCGACCGAAGATTTCATCGTATATAAGGTAGACGTTACCAAATTTACCAAAGACGCTCTTATAGAGTCAGGTCTTGGCAATAAGGAGATGGAACGTTCGAAAAACATGTTCGTTCTCGGACTGCTTTTCTGGATGTTTGACAAGTCGATGGATTATACGCTTCAGTTCATTACTGAGAAATTCTCGAAAAAGCCTGAGATCATGAACGCGAACATCACCGCGTTAAAGGCCGGCTGGAATTTCGGTGATACAACTGAAGTATTTACCACACGTTTCCATGTAGATGTTGCAAAGCTTCCTGCAGGTGTTTACCGCCAGATCACAGGAAACCATGCAACCGCAATTGGATTAATTGCAGCAGCTGAAAAAGCAGGAATTGAGCTTTTCTTAGGTTCATATCCTATCACACCAGCTTCCGATATTTTACATGAACTTTCAAAATATCGCGGGAATGGTGTAAAAACCTTTCAGGCCGAAGATGAAATTGCCGCTATTTGTTCAGCGATCGGGGCTTCTTATGCAGGCGCGCTGGGTGTAACCACAACTTCTGGTCCCGGCCTTTCTCTTAAAGGTGAAGCGATCGGATTAGCTGTTATTACTGAAATTCCATTGGTGATCATCGACGTTCAGCGTGGCGGACCATCAACCGGTCTTCCAACAAAAACGGAGCAAGCTGATCTTTTGCAGGCAATTCATGGCCGGCACGGTGAAGCACCACTTCCGGTTCTTGCCGCTTCTTCACCAGCTGATTGTTTCGCGACAGTTTACGAAGCAGCACGCATCGCCATTGAGCACATGACACCGGTTATTTTCCTGAGCGACGGATATGTTGCAAATGGTTCTGAACCATGGAAATTTCCGAATGAAGAAATGCTTCAGCCGATAAAATGCGAATTCATCACCGAGACAAATAATCCTGGTGGCAAATTCCTTCCTTATAAACGTGACGAGCGTCTGGTTCGCCCACGCACAAAACCGGGAACAAAAGGACTCGAGCACCGCATCGGCGGACTTGAAAAGCAGGATGAAACAGGAAACGTTTCTTATGATTCAGTAAATCACGAGAAAATGGTTCACCTGCGTCAGCAGAAAATTGAAAAAATTGCTGATTTTATTCCGTTGGCTCATGTGGACAGCGGAAAAGAAAAAGCAAAATTGTGCGTCCTCGGATGGGGATCAACCTCGGGAGCAATCAAAACAGCTGTCCGTGAATTGATCGCAGAAGGCCATGATGTTGCCCACGTTCATTTACGTTATGTGAATCCGTTCCCTAAAAATCTCGGCGAATTGCTGCAAGGATTTGATAAGGTTCTGATTCCGGAAATGAACCTTGGCCAGCTTTGCCAGCTGATCCGCGCGAAATATCTTATTCCTGCTGTGAGCTACAGCAAAGTGCAGGGATTACCATTCGCAGTGGATGAATTGAAAGCAAAAATCGTTGAAACCCTAAATAGCAAGTAAGAAATGAGCGCAGACGTTATTACTACAGAACCTAAAAAGACGGCTAAAGATTTTGCTTCCGACCAGGATGTAAAGTGGTGTCCGGGATGCGGCGATTATTCGATCCTCAGCCAGGTGCAGAAAGTATTCCCTGATTTTGATGTAAAAAAAGAGAACTACGTATTCATCTCCGGTATCGGTTGTTCTTCACGTTTTACTTATTATATGGACACTTTCGGTGTTCACAGCATTCACGGTCGTGCGGCTGCTGTTGCATCAGGTGTAAAAGCTACCAATCCTGAACTGGATGTGTGGCTGATCTCCGGCGATGGTGATTCGATCTCGATCGGAGGGAACCATTTTATCCACCTAATGCGCCGTAATTTCAACATCAAATACCTGATGTTCAACAACGAAATTTACGGGCTTACAAAAGGTCAGTATTCACCACTTTCTGAAAAGGGAATGGTCGCTAAATCAACGCCTCACGGGTCAGTTGATGAACCTTTTAATCCACTGGAACTGGCGCTCGGCGCGAAGGCTACTTTTGTTGCCCGCTCGCTCGACCGCGACCCGAAACACCAGCAGGCGATGTTCAAACGTGCGCATGAACACAAAGGAACTGCGTTCGTGGAAATTTATCAGAACTGCCCGGTTTTTAATGATGGAGCTTTCTTCGCTTACACTGAAAAAGGTTCGAAAATGGAAGAATGCCTGTTCCTCGAGCACGGCAAACCATTGATCTTCGGCGCAAATAACGATAAAGGAATCAAGCTTGATGGTTTGAAGCCGGTGATCGTCGACCTCGCTGGCGGCGCTTCAGTGAATGATCTCTGGATCCATGATGAAACCGACAGAACAAAAGCGATGTTGCTGGCAGGAATGTTTGATGATGCGTCACTTGTTCCGCACAATCCACGCCCCTTTGGTGTATTTTATGTAGAGCAGCGTTCTACCTACGAGGATGACCTTGTAGCGCAGATCGAAGCGATCAAAGCTAAAAAAGGCAAAACTCCATTGAACAAGATTCTTTCAGGTGATAAAACCTGGATCATCGCTTAAAAGGGTACGAAAAACGAAATGAGGGCGAAAGTCCGAAATGCGAAAAAGCACGAAATATTCTTTCGTGCTTTTTCGTTTCGTACCCTTTCGATTTTCGGACTTTTTTGCTTTTAACCGTAAATAGTCAGTAGAAGTCATTATTTTTTCTTTTTCCAAATAGGATAATGAGTTTTCACGTTAACTTTCGTGTAAGAAAAAGTTACGATGAAACAGGGTAATTATCGCGTCGAATATAGTGA
>JALYQL010000067.1 GCA_030855855.1 Bacteroidota bacterium
GCCTGTGATCTTGCCAGGAGAGGAGTGTTATTCTGAATATTCTGCAGCGATTCAACCACCGTGCTGATCAGGCGGCGACGTGACGGACGGGGCAATTTCAGGAAGTCGGAACGGGTTTCGATCAGGGCAACAAATGAACTAATGAGATCTTCATCTATTTCGCCGAGGTAAAACCAATCCGTCTGCGGATCAAGCAAAAGTTCTTTTACGTCACTATCAGATATCATATACAGGGGAATAGGTCAAAAGTACTAACCTTTTACGCACACCCACCGTTAGAGTTTCCTTTATTTATAAAACGATCGCTTGTGTGTCATTTATGGACATTCATCTGGAAAAAACAATGATTCGTCGACACGCTGAAAGAGTTGGGAATATTGCGGATATATGAATGGTAAGAGGATTCGTATATTTCGTAAAATTTGTAATTCACACAATAGATATGTCAGAAAACGGCCACATCAGCACTTCCATTGACAATGGAATCGGCACAATAGTATTTTTCCATCCGCAGAGCAATTCCATGCCCGGCGATCTGCTGCGCAAGCTGGCGGAAGAAACTACTTCAATGGGAAAAGACCCCGCCGCAAAGGTGATCGTGCTGCGTTCAGAAGGCAAATCCTTTTGCGCAGGCGCTTCATTCGACGAGCTGATCAGCATCAAAGATCTTGCTGCGGGAGAAAAATTCTTTTCCGGATTCGCGCTTGTCATCAATGCCATGCGTAATGCCCCGAAATTCGTGATCGCACGCGTGCAGGGAAAAGCAGTGGGCGGTGGCGTAGGACTGGCGTCAGCGGCTGATTATACGATGGCTGCTGACGGCGCGTCGGTGAAATTGTCGGAGCTCGCGGTCGGCATCGGACCTTTTGTGGTCGGGCCTGCAGTCGAGCGAAAGATTGGCACATCTGCTTTTACCAATCTTGCGATTAATGCGACGGAATGGAGAGATGCGAATTGGGCAAAAGAAAAAGGATTGTATGCCGATGTTTACCCGACGGTGGAATTGCTCGACGAAGCCATCGATGCATTGACAAAAAAGCTGGCCGACTCAAACCCGGATGCGATGGCAGAATTAAAAAAGATCGCATGGAAAGGAACAGAACACTGGGATAAATTATTGTTTGAGCGTGCAGGTATCAGCGGGCGTTTAGTGTTGTCGGAATTTACGATCAATGCGATTAATTCTTTTAAGAAGAAAGCTTAGAAAAGTTTCATTGGTGCAGGAGGTCCGTCATTTCTTGCATCCGGATTTTAGATTGATTGATTTTAGATTTTAGATTGCGTATTATTTTAATCTAAAATCTAAAATCAGCTGATCAAAAATCTACCGGTCAGATAAGTTTAGATTGTCCATTATTTTTTTCAATCTAAAATCTAAAATCAAGCATTCTAAAATCAAGCCGCTAAATACGTTCCAATAAACGCACGATTTCCTCCGCCTGTTTCTCGCGGGAAAATTTATTCACCACCTCAGCGTCTCCGCCTTTTGTTTTACCGGAAGCTTTCGATTCTTCATACTTTGAGAAAATAAAATTCTCCATTCCTGCGGCATCTTCATAGCCGAAGCTGCTCCCCGATTTGCAATTGGTGATAATTTCAGCAGCATCACCATCTACAGGTCCTATGCAAAGTATAGGCACGCCGGAAGCGAGGTATTCAAATAATTTTCCGGTAAGAATTCCTTTGTTTCCGTTCGCGTCAGGAATTACAAGAAGCAAAACATCCGCGGCTTTCATTTGCGCAATCGCTTCATGATGGCTGACATGCGACCTGAAACGCACTTTTCCGTTTACAACCTGTTCAATTTTCTCTTTGATGTTCAGCGGCATGCTTCCTGTAATATGCAGCCTTAGCAAAACGTTAGCTGAAAGCAGTTTTTTTACCGCCGACAAAAATCCCTCCAGACGATAATCATTTGTCAATGTTCCGGTATAAGAAACAACAAATTCTTTTTCCTTCTCCTCTGCATTCACTTTGTCAAAATCTTCACGGTCAAAACCATTCGGAATAACATGAAATTTTTCCGGCTTGAGCTTCGGTGATTTCGCAAGAAGGTTTTTACGAATGTCGTTGCTGACCACTACTACCGCATTGGCATTTTCGAGAACTTCGCGTTCCATTGCAGCATCGCGTCGTTTAGAAAATCCACTGAGATAAAGCTTGTCGTAATAATAAATGCCAGTCCACGGATCGCGCAGATCGGCCAGCCAGGGAAGATTATATTTTTTCTTCAGCTTTAATCCGACCAGCTGTGTGGAATGCGGCGGGCTTGTAGTAATAACAGCGTCGATCTTTTCTTTTTCGATCAGCTCGCAGCAACGTTTGAAAGCGTAGCGGTTCCATCCCACACGTGCATCGGGCAAAAACAAATTACCACGAATGAAACGTGTGAATTTCTGAGAAAATTTCAGCTGCTGCTTTTCATCATTTGAAAAACCACCGAATGGAATTTCTTTTTTGCGTGTAATCGTTTTATAAATCCCGTAAGGCTCGAGTGTGGAGGTGTGCGAAACATGCACTGCCGCATCCACATCATCCTGCAGGGTTTTATCCAGCAGCGCGTAAGAAGCCTTTGCCGGATCAACAGTTACGACATAAGGAATGATTCCCTGCCGCACGAAATATTTACTGAGCTTCACCCATCGCTGCACTCCTGCCCCACCACTTGGCGGCCAATAATACGTAACGATCAGTACCCGCTTCATGCAGCCTGAATGGCTTTTTCTTTTTTCTTTTTATTGTCCCAGTAAATTCCTCCGGCAACAAAAAGGAAGAGCATAATGGAACCGGCCAGCGCGATCTTTTCACCGGTGTAATAAGTATCAGGCTCAAATTTGAAAACAATCTCGTGTTTGCCTGCAGGAACTTTCATTGCACGCAAAACGAAATCCGCGCGTACATGCGGCGCCGGGTTTCCATCTATAAAAGACTTCCAGCCTTTATCGTAATAAACTTCCGAGAAAACAGCGAGCTGTTCTGACGCAGCATTGGATGAATATTTCAGCTCGTTAGGTGCATACGAAGTGAGATTGATCACTGCTGTGCTGTCATAGCGCGGTTTAAATTCAGCCAGCGACCCGTCCTTTAACTGCGATTTATCAATGATCGCGGTAACCTTTGGCGAAAATGTTTTTACCATCGCCAACTCCTGATCCGGATTTTCAACCAGCTTTATATTGCTTACAAACCACGCATTGCCGCAAGCAAAACGATTTGTCAGCACCCCACCTTCCGGGTTGTAGATTATATATTTCGTATTAAGCATATTAAGCGCGGTTTGTTTCGACAATACGTCGCGCATCATAGAATCGGAAGTTGCAACGCCCAATCCGCTACGTACCTCCATCAGATTAGAATCGATCACCTGCTCATACAGCTCCTGCATACGTTTCAATTTCGCGCCATGATATCCACCAATGGATTTATGCCAGTATGAAGTATTAGCATCCTGCCACGTCTGCGCCGCGATATTGAGCACACGGTAATCAGGAGATGGATCCTGCAGTATAATCTGGTCTGCTTTCGACTTCACAAATGATGCTTCCGTCTTTTTAGGCTTCTCATAATTACTTCTTCCCTTTTCGTCAGTGATATACCGGCTGCTTACGCCCCACAGATCAATGAGCATTAAAAGTGAGAGCCCGCCGGCAAGAACAATCGTCTGGAACTTTACGCGCAGGTAAAGAAAGATCAAACCTGCGGCAAGAATGATGAAGAAGAAGCTGCGCATCGCGTCTGATGTTACGAGAGCATAACGAGCGGTTTCTAAATTCGCTACAAAATCATTTGCAACGTCTTGTGATATGCCTTGCTTCACCGCGCCATCAACAATTCGGGCGCTTTCCTGAGGGCTTACAGTTGTAACAAAGCTGGATGGTGTAATATATACCAGCAAGCAGATACCTGCGGTGATAGCAAGAGCTGCATAAAACTTTTTTATCTGCGCTTTTACTTCTCCCGGGTTCTTTACAATTTCACGCAATGCAAGCATTGCCAGCAGCGGCATTGTCAATTGAACGATCACAAGAATCATTGACACTGCCCGGAATTTATTATAGCCCGGAATATTGTTGAAGAAAAATTCAGTAAAGCCAATAAAATTACGGCCCCACGCAAGCATTATCGCAAGCACTGTGACACCAAGCAGCCACCATTTGATATTGTCCTTTACAATAAAAAGTCCAAGCACAAACAGGAAACAGATGATCGCCCCGATATAGAAAGGTCCGCTTGTAAAGCTTACATCTCCGAAATAAGCGCCTGCTGAACCAATCTGCTCCTTGTAGCGTTCATCCACATCATCCAGCGCGCTTTTATCATAATCAGCAATCGCTTCGGAAGCGCCACCGGAAAAATCAGGAATGAGAAGCGTAAATGTTTCACCTTTTCCATAGCTCCACTGTGTCGCGTAGTCGAGTGTCAGACCGGACGTTTTTTTGTGCTGCGCATTATCAACTGTAATATCCGATTGGCCGCGGGTTGATTCTTTTCCGTATTCATTGGTAAGAGCAAGATTCGTGTAATTCGGAAGTACGGCAAGCAACGCCGCTACGACCAGTAATCCCACAGCTTTTCCGAAATATTTAATGTTTCCTTCCTTGTATAAACGTATTCCTTCGCCCAGCCCCACAAAAAGAACAATCATGGCGAGGTAATAAGTGATCTGAAGGTGATTGGTGTAAATTTCAAGCGCGAGTGCAAGCGCTGTCAATGCGGCGCCAAGAAATAATCTTCCGCGCATGGTAAGGAGCACTCCCATAAGTACAGGCGCCATATAGCCGATCGCGAAAGCTTTTGTATTATGCCCCGCCGGAATCAACGTAATAAGATACGAAGTGAGACCGTAAGCAATTGCGCCCGAGATCGCTATCCATGGATCAACCTTCAGCGTGGTCAGTAAAAAATAAAAACCGATCATGGATAACAAAACCATCGCGACCGGCAAAGGGAATACTTTCAGGAAAAATTTGTGGATATACTGAACCGCATTTGCGGGGTATAAAACTGAGATCTGGTAAGCCGGCATTCCGCTGAAAAGACTGTTTGTCCAGAGCGCTTCATCGCCGGTTTTATCCCTGTAGTCTTTGACCTCTTTCACCACCCCATTATAATGGGTAACGTCACTCTGGATAACGCGTTTTCCATCAAATACAACTGGTTTAAAAAAAATGGCTGCGACAATAATAAAGATGACGATCGCGGCGATGTAGGGAATGTAGCGTTTTGTATCCATGGGTAGGCGCCCTGTATTTGAGAGGCTGGGCAAAGTTATCAAAATCGCTGAGTACGAATTACGAATAGTACGAATATACGAATGGTAGGGCGGGTACGAATTACGAATTTTACGAATATACGAATCACAGACCATTCGTATATTCGTAAAATTCGTAATTCGCTCCCTTTTAAAAATGTGAAACCTCCGCTAAGCTGGGAGCCGCGGAGGTTTCGATTCTGTAGTTCCTTCTGACGCTGGAGGCCCTTTTCAGAGTTTCGTCAGTCGGAAACCAAACACCTTAACCAGAATTGATGCTCAAACTTAGTCCGTTGAAGTCGTTAGTAAAAGCGGTTTCTGATAACTGGCATGGAAATTTAGCCGGCGGGCGGAAAAGGATAATAACTGGCGCAAAACGAAAAAGAAAGCTTAGTGGAAAAGGGGCCACCATCCGATTATTGGCTTAACTTCCCCATTGACCCATAATCGCGCGGCCTTATTCTGCACCTGAACAAGTAAGGAATAAGACAATTCAATTATTGTTCCTGCAGCGCCTTGCATACTATTGCTTTATGAAATCAAGACTCCTTTCATTTCTTATCGCTTTTCTCCTGGTGCCACTAATTTCAAACGCACAGTTCTGGGCAGAAAGCCTCGGCGGAAATGATGTAGATGAAGTAATGGATATCTGCACCGATAATTCAGGCAATATCATTACTGCGGGATACTTTACAAACAGCGCTGCTTTCGGATCTTCCATCAGCCTTTCTTCCGCCTCTACCGGCATTCCTGATATTTTTGTGCAGAAATCAAATTCATCGGGAAGTATTCTCTGGGCTGTGCGGGCGGGTGGCAGCGGGTCTGACAGGGCATTATCTGTCACGGCTGACGGTTCGGGAAATATTTACATCACCGGATTTTATTTCGGGAATGCGCAATTTGGTCCGTTTACTCTTAACTCTACTAACGGCTCAAAAGAAATATTTATCGCCAAGCTGAACAGCTCAGGAGTTTTTCAATGGGCCACATCAGCCGGAGGAAATCTTGCCGATATCGGAAACGCTATTGCCCTTGATGCAAGCGGAAACGTTTTTGTAACCGGCCAGTTTGAAGGAACCGCGAATTTTGGTAGCTCAACGTTTACTTCTGCCAACAATCCGCAAACAGGCCAGCCTTCGATCGACATATTCATTTCGAAGCTGGACAATAATGGAAATTTCACCTGGGTCAAAGCAAGGTGCGGCAGAATTTACAGACCGCGGACTCGATATTGCCGTTGATAATTCCGGTAACGCTTTTATCTGCGGACAATTCAGCGACACAATTCAATTTGCAACGACGTATCTGAATCCGGTGATGAATGCCATTTTCCTTATGAAGGTGGACGGGAATGGTAATGAACTTTTTTTCAGAAGAGCAAGCGGCACTTATTCAATCGCATACGCAGTTGAAATTGATAATGCGCAGAACGTTTACATCACCGGCGATTACCAGGGGACACTTGCCTTTTACGGATCACCCAATAATTTCATTAACGATAATTATTCCCAACGCCTCCACTTTATGCAACAACGACTTATTTTGCAGGGACTGCAGATTCAACAGGTTGCCACAGCTTACGGGCGCCGGTCACTGTTACAATTGATCCTGCATCGCTTGCACCGACAATTTCAGCAACAGATTCCGTTTGTTTCGGCGCGACAATTTCATTGAGCACTTCAACAATTGCGAATGCTGTTTATTCCTGGACAGGGCCAAACAGCTTTATTTCTTCGTTTCAAAATCCTGTAATCAATAATGCTTCGCCTTCCAACAGCGGCTATTATTATTTACAGATACAGAACACGAATTGTACAAGCCCGGTTGGCAGCGTGTACATCACGGTAATCAACCCGTCGATCACCGGTATTTCAGGAAGCCAGACTGTTTGTGAAGGAACATACGCTTCATTTGTAATCGCAAACCCCGATTCAGGCGCGGTTTTTTCATGGAGCGGTCCGAATAATTTTTTCGCTTACGGCGATTCAATCGTATTTTTTCCTGCTGATACGCTTCATTCAGGAATTTATAGTGTGACTGAAACGTTAGGTGGTTGTATGGGAATTGCAGATACGGTTTCTCTGAATGTTCTTGCCGCGCCATTGCCTGCAACTGTTTATTCGAACAGTCCTTTGTGCGAACACGATACTTTATTTTTATCCGCCGATTCGCTTCCGGGAAATGCTGGTTATTTGTGGAATGGAAGCACGAATGGATTTACTTCAACTCAGCAATATCCGTTCATACCCGATGTTAATTCAACTCACACTGACGATTACATGTTATGGACCGTTGGAACAAACGGCTGTTACAGCACCGTTCCTACGTGGGTGTCAGTGACTGTAAATCCGCTTCCGCAAACTTCATTGGGGCCCGACACGACCATTTGTTCCACAATGTCAATTACACTTCAGGCAACTGGCAGCTTTGTATCGTATGTATGGCAGGATAATTCAACAAATAATACTTTTCTTGCCGACTTGACACAGCTTTATTGGGTAGCAGTTACCGACATCAATGGCTGAGTTGGAAGCGATTCTGTGAATGTCTATTCAATCAGCTGCAGAGTTGAATCGCCCAATATTTTTACTCCGAACAATGATGGCACCAACGATTATTTTTCTTTCATCGGGCAGAATCTAAGATCTGTGAATTGCGAAATTTTCAACCGTTACGGTACGCTTGTTTACAAATGGGACGATCCGGATGGAAGATGGGACGGTACGAATATACAGACCAGGCAACCGGTCAGTGAAGGCGTTTATTATTTCGTCGCACACATTGAGAATTACGAAGGAAAGCCGGTGGAAGTGAAAGGATTTATTCAGCTGGTGCGGTAGGCAGTGGTCAGTAGGCAGTGGTCAGTTTTCCGGATTACTGACTATTTTATATCCTCGTAATCTACGTACTCGCCTTCGGTCGGCGGGATTTTCGATTCGGGAGAAACTTTTTTTTCAATTCTCACTTCCCCATCCTGCTTTGGCGGAGTTTGATAATAATGATGATGCGTAGTTTGTTGCTGCTTGCGCGAGGACGAATCGCTCCCGGTAAATGAGCTGAACAATTTCCACACAAGCCAGATGGCAAGGACAGTAAAGAAGATTTCCTGCATGAATACAAAGGTAAATTAATTACCAATTACATAATTACCGATTGCAGATGTCCTCTTCTGATTTTTCATTTTTAAATTGGTAATTGGTAATTATGTAATTGGTAATTTTATCCCATGAAAGTCACCATTACAGTAAAAGAAGCGAACCCGGATTTCGATCAAGAGCTGGCGGACAAAGAAAATGACGGGCATGAGACGGAAGATAATATCCGTTATAACTGGGAAGACGAGTTTGAAGTAAAAGATGAAATAAAAGATTTCGCGATTCGCAATAACGAAATTTATACGCTCGAAGGAATGAAGGGCGATGAACCTTTTTCCTATGAGATTCCGACGATGACAATCATTGAATGTGTCGGAACGAATGGAGTGATCACAAAATTTGCCGCCTCAAGAAAGCTGATCAAGGACACGAAAAAGAATGTGGATAAGAATGGTGATATTCATTTTTTCATGTTCCTCAAAGGTGGGCACACGCACGTAAATCCGATTGCCGGCGTTTACATCAGCGATAAAGATTTCCCGAAAGAGCTGCCGAAACCAGAAGAAGATGAGATCACTTCTGATGAAGAGGAGTAGGATAATGTGGTAATGTGCTGATATGGATAATGTGCTGATAGGTCTGCATACCATTATCATATTACCAGATTTTCCACATTCCCTTAATTCGGCTGCCAGGTTTTGTCGAAAGGCTGTGTCTGAAGAATCGAGCCAAGCTGAATATTAATCATTTTCTTATCCCCGCGATTGTAATTCAGGTCCCAGAAAAGTATTGCTGCGATCAGCCATTCTGCAGGCGCGTTTGAATTCGCAGTGCAATGGTAATTGTCGCCGCTGAAAAAAGTCACCGCGTCTTTATTGAACCAGGCGACCTGCTGTCCGTTCTGAAAAATGGAAACTTTTCGTCCGCGATGGCCGATAATTTCAAAAACATCTTTTCCTACCGTGATTGAAAACCTGCGTTTAAACCAGGAAATAGTTTCGAGCTTGTAATTCATCGCGCCGATGGAGAACATTACATTGGGAGCCAGGAATCCCCAGCCGCGCTCAAGCGTCATAAAAACCTGCTCGCCCTGCAATGGCATCAGCTCCACTTTAGGAAATAATTTCCAGATGCTCGTCTTCGCCCTGTAATAAGGCTGACCGTTTATCGCGATGGTATATTTATCGCCGAAGGAAATTTTCTTTTGATTAACGTCTAAGATTAATGGCATAGGGAGATTATTTATTCAAAAATTCAAGATTCAACGATTGAAGATTCAAAATTCCTGTTGTAGAACAAAACATTCCTGTTTGTTCGGGCGAAAGCACTGCTGTTGTAAAGCAAAGCCATTCCTGTTTATTCGAACAAGAAATTCCTGTTCCTGTTTGTTCGGGCGAAAGCACTGCTGTTGTAAAGCAAAGCCATTCCTGTTTATTCGAACAAACAGGAATTATTCCCGTGGAATTTGTTTCAATTGAGCTTTCAATTTATCTACTTCCGCTTTGTGCTTTTCTACCTGCGACTGGTAATCAGCCACAAGGCTTTGAGCGCCTTTTGATTTGCTGAACATACCAAGATTATTTTCAATCGTGGTGATTTCCGCCTGAAGCTTTTTGATCTTTTCCTGGATATTGGAACGCTCACGATAGATCTGGTCGCGACCTTTCTCTGTGGATTTGAGCTGATCGTATTTGATGCGCTGCAAGGTATTTTCATCGCCGCCTTTTTCTTTCAGCTGCGCAAATAATTGCTCCTGCACTTTTTTCCATGCACTTTCCAGTCGCTCAAAATCAGTGCGCGGCGCAGGTTTCATTTCATTCCAGCGCTTTTGCAATTCTGTCAATGCAGCACGTGCCGAAGCAAGATCTTCTCCGAGGTTAGCGGTTGATGCTTCCGCGATCAATGCTTCACGCGCAGTTACATTTTCTTTCAGCAACGCATCAGCAGCGGCAAATTGTTTATTCCTGTTTTCGAAAAACGAATCGGCAGCGGCTTTAAAACGCAACCACGTTTTTTCAGAAACTTTACGCGGAACGGGCCCTATCTTTTTCCAATCGTCCTGCATGCGCTTGAATTGCATCGCGGCGCCTTTCCAGTCGGTGCTGTCTTTCAGCTTTTCCGCTTTTTCACATAATGCAACCTTGTCGGAAAGATTTTTTCTGAATTCTTCCCGCTGCTGTGCATAATACGTTTCACGGTTACGGAAAAATTTCTGGCGGGATTCTTTAAATCGTTTCCATGTTTTTTCTTCTTCCTCTTTCGGCACATGACCGATCTTTCTCCATTCAGCAAACAAAGCTTCGACCGCATTGTTCGCGTCCTGCCAGCCTTTATGCGAATCGAAAGTTTTTTCAGCGTCGGCATCCATCTGCTCACACAAAGCAAGCTTCGCCTGGAGATTTTCCTGCTGCTTTACTTTATTGTCGTCGAGCAAAGCCTGCTTGCGTACATGTGTTTTATCGGAAGCGACTTTGAATTGATCCCAAAGCTGATCATTTACTTCCTTCGGCGCAGGGCCGATCTCACGCCATTGCTCGTGCAGTTCATGCAATTGATTCAGCGCACGACGCACAGAAGGTTCGTCTTTCAACGCGTCCACTTTCGCAATCAGCTCTACTTTCAGATCCTGGTTTTTCTTGAAATCAAGCTCACGCAATTCACGTGAAATTTTCACTACATCGTAAAAGCGATCGAGATGATGCTGCCATGTTTTGCGCAGCTCTTCTACATTCGCCTGCGGAACAGGTCCGATCTCGCGGTAACGGTTCTGCAACGCCTGCAATTTTTCGAAAGCCTTGTTCATGCTCTCGCTCGATTCAGCAAGCGCTTTTAATTCATCGACCAGCGCCATTTTATTGGCAAAATTCTTACGCTGCTCCACATCGCGCACACGACGTATCTCGGCACGCTTCTGGTTATATTTCTTGACGTATTCTTCGAATTTATCAGCTACAAAATCGGGAGCGGGCTCAAATTTATCGTCCGCGTCGGTAGTTTCTCTTCCGGCTTCCCATGTACGGCGTTTCGCTTCCATTTCCTCGCGCACAAGCTCACGGAAGGTTTCTTTCAGCTTCTGTACTGTTCCTTTTACGTGATCCGGATCCGGATTCGAGGCGGCTTCCTCCATCCGCTTGACTAACTCTTCCTTGCCAAGACCAGAGAAATCCTCTGCCTGATGCAATTCATCGTGTTGATTGTCCTGCTCCTGTTCTTCAGTCTGTGCTGAAACCGCTGCAATTTCCGGTTGGCTGTTTTTTGAATCCGCTACTGGCGTATTCGGTTCGTTCGCGTTCGTGTCCATGTGATAAGAATGAAAAACCTTGTCTCAACGACAAGGTCGGCGTGCATGTTAGTGGAATCAAAAATAGGAAATTCAGATTATAAAAACGTACTATTGGAAATAAAGTGCTTTTTATTGGGAAAATGACGGATTTTGTTTATTGTATTTTGCGGGAAGCGATGTTTTTCGGCTTCTGATTTCTACCTTCGTAAACCTCAAATTCCTACGAAAATTCAATAAAACATCCGATATGGCAGCTACAATGGAGAAAACAGCGATCAACAAGCTGGGAAATTACGCATTAGGCAAGTGGATCGAAGGAGAAGGAGACGGACAATTATTGCTCAACGCAATTACCGGTGAACCAGTGGCAACAGCATCCAGCAAAGGACTTGACTTTGGGGCGATGCTGGATTTCGGAAGAAAAACAGGCGGTTCACATTTACATAAAATGACTTTTCATGAGCGTGGCCGGATGATACGGGCGCTGGCTTTGCACCTGCTGAACAAAAAAGATCAGTTCTATAAAATTTCCTGGGCGACAGGCGCTACAAAAGTGGACAGCTGGGTAGATATCGAAGGAGGAATTGGAAATTTATTCGCCTATGCTTCTTTGCGTCGCCAGTTTCCGGATGAAACGTTTTGCGTTGATGGCGATATTGCGAAGCTCTCGAAAGGAAATACTTTTATCGGAAATCACATCTGTGTGCCGAAAGATGGTGTGGCGATACACATTAACGCGTTCAATTTCCCTGTATGGGGAATGCTGGAAAAAGTGGCGGTAAACTGGCTTGCCGGGGTTCCGGCAATTGTAAAACCTGCAACGCTGACTTCCTTTGTAACAGAAGCTGTAGTAAGAGAAATCATCGCCTCCGGAATTTTACCTGAAGGTGCATTGCAATTGATCTGCGGTTCTGCCAATGGAATTTTAGATCATGTGCGCAATGAAGATGTGGTGACATTCACCGGTTCTGCTTCAACGGGAATGATGCTCAAAGCGCACCCGAAAGTTATTTCCGAATCTGTGCCTTTTAACCTCGAGGCTGATTCGCTGAATTGCTGCATTCTCGGGCAAGATGTTACGCCTGATAAACCGGAGTTTGATATTTTCATCAAAGAAGTTGTAAGAGAAATAACGACGAAAGCCGGCCAGAAATGTACTGCTGTGCGTCGTATTATTGTTCCGGAAAACAGGGTTGAAGAAGTACGTGCAGCATTAGGAAAACGTCTTTCACAAACCATCATCGGCGATCCGAATGTGGAAGGTGTGCGAATGGGCGCGCTTGCGGGATATTCGCAACGCACGGAAGTGCTTGAGAAAATTGAGCAGCTTTCAAAAACACAAAAGATCATCATCGGCGATTATGAAAACTTTGAAGTAAAAGGCGCGGACAAAAATAAAGGTGCGTTCATGCCGCCGATCGTTTTCCTCAATGAAAATCCGTTTACAAATACCGACTGCCACAATATTGAAGCGTTCGGACCGGTAAGCACATTGATGCCTTACAAAACAACCGGTGAAGCAATCGAACTTGCGCGGATGGGAAAAGGTTCGCTGGTAAGTTCTATTATTACCAATGACGCGAAGATCGCAAAGCAATATGTGCTCGGTGCGGCAAGTATGCACGGAAGGATTTTAATTCTCAACGAAGAGTGCGCGAAAGAATCGACAGGACATGGTTCACCAATGCCTTTGCTGGTGCATGGCGGGCCGGGACGTGCGGGTGGCGGCGAAGAAATGGGCGGCAAGCGCGGTGTGTTTCATTACCTGCAACGCACCGCTTTGCAAGGTTCTCCGACAATGCTGACAAGCGTTTTAAATCAATACCAGCATGGCGGAAAATATATTCTGAAAGAAGTTCATCCGTTCACGCAATATTTTGAAGACCTGGAAATCGGAGAGACTTTAATTACGGAAACGCATAAAGTCACCGAAGAAGACATCATCAATTTCGCGAACCTCAGCGGCGATAAATTTTACGCGCACATGGATCCGGCTTCATTAGACGGAACAATTTTCAAACGTACAGTAGCGCACGGCTATTTTGTTTTATCGCGTGCTGCCGGATTGTTTGTTGATCCGCATAAAGGTCCTGTGCTGCTGAATTACGGAATTGATGAATGCAGGTTTACAAAACC
>JALYQL010000087.1 GCA_030855855.1 Bacteroidota bacterium
GTGCGTTTTAACTGCAGCGTGTTTTTTTCCAGCAGCTGGCGCGTCACTACTTTTTCAGCAAGCGCGCCGGGATACGTAACAACCAGCACCCGCTTTTCCCTGCGGATCCGGTCTAAAACTTCAGCGCGCAAAAGCACATTCGCATTATCCGTTTCTTCCACATGATATGCTTTACGATAGGAAGCCGGAAAAAAGAAAAGCGGAATGGATAAATTCGTTTCATCATCCGGTTCAGCTGCGCCGGTTAATCCTTCCAGGTCATTCAGAAAATAAGCTGCTGATTCCTGATCGGGAAGAATGAAAAGATGGGATTGCGAAGATTGTTTTGCTACCGACCAGGCAATAAAAGCCCCTGCAGAACCTGCTAATCCCCGGACCTGAATCCGTGTTGCTTTTGTCCCGCCCAGCTCCTGTATCAGTTGATTCGCCTGCGGCGAATTGTGCTCATACATCCCGATAATTTCCCGGATCGTCATGAGGGTGCAAAGGTAAGTTCTTTCCTTCGAGAAATTACCAATTATCCCAAGGGGACGCGTTCGGTGCCGGATTACCAATTACGGATTACAGATTACAGATGAAAATTTGGAGGATATGGAAAATTGAACGACAGTTATCCGTTTTTATCTATCCGATCCCTGCCTGCTCATGCTCGGGCTGTGCTTCGGCAGGCAGGCGTGTCAACCGTGTTCCATTTTCATGTAAGAGTTGGCTTCCGCGCAACGCTTTTTTACAAAAAACTCTATTTCAGCCCTTATCTCTCAATTATTAATTTGCACTGCCCATAACTATCGGGATAATTATTAATCCCCTTTCCGTAATTTCACCTGATGAGAAAAATCTTTCTCTTTTTGTTTTTTGTGTTGGCGATCGTTTCTTGTAAGAAGGATGATAAACCTCCTGAGCTTATTTTAAAAAGCGGGACAGGATATATTTCTTCTGATGTGACGTTGCCGCCGGGATCTGTTTTTCTTGTGCGTATGCAAATGACAAAGGGCACTGATGAACTTTCAGCTTTGTACACAGAAGTTGCTTTTGACGGATCGAATGCACCTCAGCTTGTTTCGAGGAATTACATCGCGCCGGCTGACAGGGATCATTTTGAAAAAGACATCACGATCACTACGCGCACGACGCCGGGGACAGAACGCTGGGTATTTAATGTGAATGATGCCGATGGCAGAATTACGAAGAAAGAGATTCGTGTGACTGTGCAGTAGCGGGTTATCGGTTATCGAACTGCCCTACCCTACTGAATACTTGAAAAAACCAGGTTTTCAAGAAAAGCCACTAATTTTTTCTCATCCTTCTCCCCTCCAAAATCAGTCAGTGAAGGAAGGTTCTGCATATAAAACTTTTGAGAATGTGCCATTTCTATAATGGTAGATGCCAGGGAATGCGGGTATTTATATTTTGAATTATACTCCCTTATGTATCCCGCG
Source organism: Bacteroidota bacterium (assembly GCA_030855855.1). GTDB lineage: Bacteria > Bacteroidota > Bacteroidia > Palsa-965 > Palsa-965. Next base: position 1,440 of record JALYQL010000087.1, read on the forward strand.
ATTCTCGCACAAAGATCTTTATAGGGCTTAAAAAGTTTGGCCTTATTATCTTCTGTCACATGTTTTGTCAGAAATGCCTTGGCTCCCTCCGCCATTACAATCTCATTCAGAATTTTTTCGTTGATGTGCTCAGTTGAAATATCATCCTCAACAGAAGAAGCCAAAAGCCGGATTGCTTTTCTGATTTTGGCTTCCGGGCTTTTTAAATTATTAGTCAGAAAAATCAACCGGTACTCCTGCCAACCCCAATACCAGTCGACAATGTAAAGAAGTAACCTGTGTTTATTCTCAAAATAGCGATAAACTCCCGCCTCAGTGGTATTAATTTCCTTTGCTAATTTCTTGAAAGTGAAAGCCTCAAAGCCCATCTTATGAATAAGGATAATGCTTCGCTGGATAATATTCCGGCCTAATTCTGTCTCTTCCGGATTACGGAGAAACAGCTTTTCGTTCATCTTAAATTTCAGGTGCAAATCCACGTTCTGTTTTTTTAACAAATATATACATCATTGATTTATGATAGCATTACTATCACATTAAATATTTTTACTATCTTTGTAGCGTTCTATTTAAAATACCGAAATGCTCCTGAATAAGCGAATTCCTCTTTCTTACATTTTTAATAAGGTGAAGCTGGAGTTGCTGTACGTGCTGATTGTGTCGCTTGTTGTTCTTTATCTTACTCATACATATAAGAAGCTATTACCGGAAATGCCATTGACCATACCGGCTTTTATCGGAACTGCAATCTCCATTCTTCTTTCATTTAAATTAAGCCAGTCTTACGACCGTTGGTGGGAAGCCCGGAAGATCTGGGGAAGCATTGTGAACGACTCCCGCAGCTTTGTCATTCAATTAACCACCTTGACAGCGAAAGGGAATGAAGCTATCATAAAAAAAATAGCATACAGGCAAATTGCATGGTGTTATTCCCTGGGACAATCACTGAGAGGTTTGAATCCGACAGAAAATCTTACAAATTATCTAACAGCCGAAGATCTCGCTGCGATAGAGTTGCACAAGAACAAGCCATTGGCACTGCTTCAATTGCATAGTGTTGATATTAAAATGCTGAAAGAAAACAATCAGCTTGATGTATTTTCTCAATTGCACCTCGACAATACACTTGTCAGGTTTTGCGATGCTCAAGGGAAAGCTGAGCGAATTAAAGGCACTGTTTTTCCTGTCACTTACAGATTGTTTTTGCATTTCATCATTTATTTGTTTGTTGTTACGCTTTCCATATCACTAAAGGATGTAGCCGGATATTTTGAGATTCCACTTTTGCTTCTGATTTCATCGGCATTCTTTCTGCTTGAAAAGTCGGCAACGCATATGCAGGATCCATTTGAAAACAAACCAACGGATACCGCCATGACCGCTATAGCAAGAACAATAGAAACAAACATTAAAGAGTTACTCAAAACAGAAGACAGTACACCGCCCCATCAGGCGAATTCCTTTTACGTCTCTTAACCCATCACACAAAACTTTAAAAAATGAAAACATTAACCAAGGAAATGCAAACAGCCATCACTCCTGATATGGCCATAGATCTATTAAAAGAGGGAAACAAACGATTTGTAAATAATCTGAAAGTAAATCGTAATCTTCTGCAGCAGGCAAACGAGACTTCAGACGGGCAACACCCTTTTGCGGTTATCTTAAGCTGCATAGATTCGCGGACATCTGCCGAATTAATTTTTGACCAGGGTTTGGGAGATGTGTTCAGCATTCGTATTGCTGGCAATATTATCAATGAAGATATATTGGGCAGCATGGAATTCGGATGTAAAGTTGCCGGAGCTAAAGTGATCGTTGTTCTTGGACATACAAAATGCGGAGCAGTAAAAGGGGCGTGCGACCACGTGGAAATGGGAAACCTTACCGCATTGCTGACAAAAATAAGACCAGCAGTTGATGATGAATTAACCACGACAGAAAATCGCAATTCCGGCAATGCTGATTTCGTAGAAAAAGTGGCGGCCATCAATGTAAAACGAACCGTTACAGCAATTATGGAACGAAGCCCCATCTTAAAAGAAATGATTGAGAACGGAGAAATAGGAATTGCAGGAGGAACACATGATATAACAACCGGCCAGGTTACATTTTATTCAGAAATACCCGGCGTTTCATCGCCTGTGCAAAAAGTAAAATCGTTTGCATAGCTAAACCCGGATGATGGTATTTTTTTCATAGCCGGTTTCGATAGTGCCTGTTTCAATAACTCAATTATTAAATTCTATAAACAAAACGTATGAAACCTATAGTAAGTATTATAATGGGAAGCGTTTCTGACATGCCTGTAATGCAGGAAGCGGCAAAAATTCTCGATCAGTTTAAAATACCTTTTGAAATTAACGCGCTCTCTGCACACCGGGTGCCGGAACAAGTGATGGACTTTGCAAAAAATGCGCACACACGGGGAATAAAAGTGATTATTGCAGGAGCGGGTGGTGCAGCGCATTTGCCCGGAGTTGTGGCCGCACTTTCTCCCAATCCTGTAATTGGTGTTCCTTGCCGCTCAACAATTTCTTTGGATGGCTGGGATTCATTGCTCTCTATTGTCCAAATGCCTCCGGGAATTCCTGTTGCTACGGTTGGAGTTGATGGCGGACAAAACGCAGGAATACTTGCTGTTCAGATTCTGGCTACCGGCGATGATGCGATCCGCAACCAGGTTTTAGAATTTAAAGACAACCTCAAAACAAAAATTCTCAAGGCAAATGAAGAATTGGCGCAACACAAATTCGAATTCAGGGTATAAAAATCATCTACACAAATACTAATCGCAGCATCATGAATAATACTATTACTGATACGACTTACAATTTTCCTAACCTGAAATCTTTTTACAGAGGCAAAGTAAGGGATGTATATACTATTGACGATAAGTTTCTTGTCATGGTTGTAACTGATCGCATCTCCGCGTTTGATGTTGTGCTGCCAAAAGGAATTCCACACAAGGGACAAGTGCTCAACCAGATCGCGGCAAAATTTATGTCAGCCACATCGCACATTGTTCCCAATTGGATCATTGATGTGCCAGACCCGGTAGTTTCAATTGGACATGTATGTACTCCATTCAAAGTAGAAATGGTAATCAGGGGATATCTTGCTGGTCACGCCTGGAGAACATACAAAGATGGTAAACGTGAGCTCTGCGGAATAAAATTGCCGGACGGATTGAAAGAAAACGACAAGTTCGCTCAACCGATTATCACACCCACAACCAAAGAAAGCGTCGGGCACGATGAAGATATTTCAAAAGCAGAAATAATCAGGCAAGGTCTTGTTTCTGAAACTGACTATGAACAACTGGAAAAATACACGCACGCGCTATTTGAAAGCGGAACTGAATTTGCTGCCGGCAAAGGATTGATACTTGTTGATACTAAATATGAATTTGGAAAAAACAAAGACGGGCAAATCATGCTGATTGACGAAATTCATACGCCCGATTCATCAAGGTATTTTTATGCTGAAGGATATGAAAACCGCCAGGCAAAAGGTGAACCACAAAAGCAGCTCTCTAAAGAATTCGTAAGAGAATGGTTAATGGAGAATGGGTTTCAGGGAAAGCAAGGACAGGTTGTTCCTGAAATGAATGATGCTTTTGTGAGCGCGGTTTCCAAGCGGTACATTGAACTCTACGAAAGCATTATCGGCGAGCCTTTCGTCAAATCCGATAGTTCGGAGATTGCAAACAGGGTGAAGGAAAATGTAATTGCGTTCCTTGATAAACGGCAGTAGTCGGTGGGCAGTAAGCAGTAAAAAATAAAAATTATTGGGAGAGCATTAGTTTTCCGGTGGCTGAAATTTTTCCGTTAACGATGAATTTATAAAAATAAATTCCCTTTGGCTGACCGGATAAATCTATCTCAGCTTTTGTTGAATTAACGTGAATGTTTTGAATTTTGTTTCCAAGAACATCAAAAATTTCGACGCTTGCATTTTCGGCTACAACAATGCCGGCATCGAAAATAAATTTTCCATCAGATGGATTTGGGAAAACAGAAATATGCTGAATTTCATTTTCGTGAATTCCAAGCGGCCACTGTAAAACCCTGATCACACCGCCATCACCGACTGCCCAGCCTAAAAGATCAAGCGGCACGGTCATAAAGACAGAACGCAGATCATTTGTGGTGTTGCTCGTATTTGCATTCCATGTATTTCCAAAATCAGCCGAAGCGCGGATCTCGCCGCTTTGCCCGACAACAAATCCATAACAAAGCGGGTTATCAAAAGAGATCCAATGCAGGAAAACACCTGTGCCGGAAGTTTGCGGTGACCATGTAGCGCCACCATCTGTTGTATGAATGATCGCACCGCCATTTCCCGATGCGAACGCTTCTCCGGGATTGCACGCGTCTGTTGTGATCGACCAAAGCACACCGGCAACGTTGGAAGTTTGCGCATTCCAATTAGCTCCGTAATCTGTTGTTTTAAGAATCACGCCATTGTCGCCAACCATCCAGCCAGTCGAATCATTGACCATGCGCACGGCCCAGAGATTTCCTGTCACATTACTTGTCTGAGGTGCCCAGGTTATTCCGCCATCAACAGTAGCAAGTATTGTTCCTCCTGCGCCGCAAGCAAATCCATATAGCTCTGAGCTGAAATAAATACACCAGAGCGTTTGTGTTGTGTTGCTGATTTGCGGTGTCCATGTATTTCCTGTATCGCTTGTATGTAAAATGGTTCCGCTGCCGCCGCTGATCCAGCCTGTAGAATCATTTACAAAATAAACTTCGTAGAGTGTTTGTATTGTTCCGCTGACCTGGCCGGTCCATGTGCTTCCGAAATCGGAGGTCGTGCGGATGGTTCCGCCGGTGCCGACTGCAAATCCGTTTACTGCAGCGTTGAAGCTGTTGGTGGTAAAAAAAACGGAGTAGAGATTATTATTTGTTCCGCTTACCTGCGGACTCCAGGTGTATTGTGCGGAAAGAATATGGGCTGTAACGAAAAACGAAAACAGCAGGAAGATTTTTTTAGTAGATCGCATGATTAAAAGTAGAACATCGCGGCAACAAAAAAAATCATGATTTATAATTTCTTACGTGTCCGGCAAAAAACAGCGGACCTGTTACCTTGCTAATCCCGTCGCGGAATACTAAGCTAAAGCGGAATATTCCCGTGCTTCTTTCTTGGAATCTTTGCTGATTTGTTTTTCAGCATTTCGAAAGCGGCGATGAGCTTTGCGCGGGTATCTTCAGGCACAATAACTTCATCTACATAACCTCGTTCTGCTGCGCGGTAAGGATTGGCGAATTTTTCAAGATATTCCGCTTCTTTTTCTTTCAGCTTTTCTGCCGGATTTTCTGATGTAGAAATTTCGTTCTTGAAAATAATTTCTGCCGCGCCTTTTGCACCCATTACAGCAATCTCGGCTGTCGGCCATGCATAATTCATATCCGCTCCGATGTGTTTTGAATTCATTACATCGTATGCGCCGCCGTACGCTTTTCGTGTAATTACTGTAACACGCGGAACGGTTGCTTCACAGAATGCATAAAGCAGCTTGGCGCCATTGGTGATGATCGCATTCCACTCCTGGTCGGTGCCGGGAAGAAATCCGGGAACATCTTCGAATACAAGCAGCGGAATATTGAATGAGTCGCAGAAGCGGACAAATCGTGCGGCTTTTGTAGATGCGTTGATGTCGAGAACACCCGCAAGCACAGCAGGCTGGTTTGCCACGATACCGATGCTTCTTCCACCGAGACGCGCAAAGCCGACCACAATATTTTCGGCAAATAATTTATGCACTTCGAGGAATGAATCGGTGTCAATAACATGACCGATCACTTCACGGATATCATACGGCTGATTTGGATTGGCGGGAATAATTGAATTTAATTCTTTACGTTTTTCATCCGATGCTTCGTATTGCATGCGTGGCGCTTCCTCTTCACAATTCTGCGGCATATAGCTAAGCATTGCCCGAATGGTCTGAAGGCATTCCAGCCCGTTTGCAGAAGCGAAATGTGTAACGCCTGATTTTGTAGCGTGTGTGATCGCACCGCCTAATTCTTCTGAAGTCACTTCTTCATGTGTAACAGTTTTCACCACGTTCGGACCGGTGACAAACATGTAAGAAGTATTTTCCACCATAAGAATAAAATCGGTGATGGCAGGAGAATATACCGCGCCACCAGCGCAAGGCCCCATCACTGCGGAAATTTGTGGAATAACTCCTGAAGCGAGCGTGTTGCGGTAAAAAATATCGGCATAACCGCCAAGGGAAACAACGCCTTCCTGTATACGCGCGCCACCGGAATCATTCAGCCCGATTACGGGTGCGCCGTTCTGCATGGCGAGGTCCATTATTTTGCAGATCTTCTCTGCATGTGTTTCAGAAAGTGATCCGCCAAAAACAGTGAAATCCTGTGAATACACATAAACAAGGCGGCCATTGATCTTTCCGTAACCGGTAACAACGCCATCGCCCGGATATTTTTCATTTTCCAATCCGAAATCATTCGAACGGTGTGTGACGAGCATTCCGATCTCTTCAAAGCTTCCGTCATCCAGCAAAAAGTGCAGGCGTTCACGTGCAGTGAGCTTTCCTTTTTTATGCTGTGCGTCAATTCGCTTTTGTCCTCCGCCAAGATGAGCTTCGGCAATTTTTTCCTGAAGTGCTTTTATCTTTTTTTCCATCTTAATTAGCAGAAATGGTGCCCTGGAATATTTAATAGTGATTTAAACAATTGCGAAGATAACCTTCTTAAGTTTAATTTCATTTATCTCTTGCGATCATTGGGAGAATTTCCCAAAATATCCCCTTTCGGCTCAACGCCTAATCCCAGCACTACCCTGTTGGCATAATTGAAATACGCGCAGACCTGGTTGATCTCGAGAATTTCACCATCCGAAAATCCCAGTCTGCGCATGCGCATGATATCATCTTCAAGGATAGCTGCTGCGGAAAGTGTGAGGGCTTTTGCATAAAAGAATCCTTCCAGCAGCATTCCATTAAAAAAACTTTCCGGCTTTCCGGCCAGGAGCGCTTCTATGATCGCATCCGCATCGCTTGCATCGGCGCTGTTTTTTCTGACACCTTCTGTGTGATGCGAAACGCAATACGTGCAATTGTTAAGCACGCTCACATATACGCCAATCGCCTCGGGGTACCATTTCGGAAGCGTGTTGCCGGAATGATGCAACACGCTTTTGTAAAGGGAAAGATGCCCGGTCAATGTATGCGGACGCAGGCTGTGGGCTTTAATGATATTGTCCATCGAATTATGCAAAGCATTTTCAAATGGAATTTCTTTGATCCAGCTCATAAATAATTGAAGCGGTGATTTTTATTTTAAATTGGTTTGCGTGTATTGTTATAAATTTCACGCATTGTTTCTTTTGTAAGCGGCTTGCTATAAAAGCCGGAGATATCGGGCGAGCGTTGTGCCATCAGTTTATCATCAGGGTCGGCGGAGGAGCTTAAAATGATAATGCGGGAGCGACGTGATGGCGGCACCTTCTTCCTGTATTGCGTAAGAAATTGCCATCCATCTGTCTTGGGCATATTCAGGTCCAGCAGGATCAGGTCGGGCTTTTCACCGGATACTATTTCCAATGCTTTCTCAGCAGTTTCTGCAATCAGCAGCGATTTCGTGATTTTTTCTGCTTCGATGATCTGCGAGTGAATGAAATTAACCGTCATATCATCGTCAATCAACAAAATGGTATTTAGCTTGCTTTCCATATTATTCCGTATTACATGGCATGCTGAAATAAAAAACTGCTCCTTCCCCTTCTTTCGATTCTACCCAGATTTTTCCATTGTGCAGCTCAACAATCTTCCTGCAATAAGCGAGCCCAATCCCGGTACCTTCATATTCTGAACGTGTATGCAGGCGCTGAAAGATGACAAATATTTTTTCCCGGAACTGCGCGTCAATCCCTATCCCGTTATCTTTTACAAAAAAAACAGTTTCTTCTGCCGAAATGGTGGCGCCGATTTCAATTTCCGGATCAATTCCGGATTTTCTGAATTTGATCGCGTTTGTAACCAGGTTTTGAAATAATTGTTTCATCTCCGAGGCATAAGCGTTGAATACCGGCAATGCACCCACTTTAACTGCAGCATTGCTTTCATGGATCAATGTCCGTAAATCTTCCTTTACTTCAGCCACAATTTTATTGCAATCGGTAATGGCCATCGTTTTTTCCATTCCTATCCGCGCGTATTCCAGCAATCCGGTTACCAGCATACGCATCCTGTCGGATGAAACCTGTATGTGGTTCATGATCTCCTGATTGCCTTGATCCTGTTCAAGCTTTTTCTTTAACAGTGTAATCAGGCCCGACAAGCTTCTCAGCGGCTCCTGAAGATCATGCGATGCGATGTAAGCGAATTGCTCCAGCTCATTATTTTTATACTTCACTTTATCCAGCGAAATAATAAGCGCTTTTTGTTCTTTCAAAAGCTGGTCATCAAGACGACGCTGCTCATCAATGGTTTTTTGCAAACCGTTAAAAAGCATGGGAAGCAACACCGCCATCACGCTGCTCAATAAAATCACATTTGATGAGATGGCAATCCATGAACCGACAGAATACAATGGAACAAGCGTATGGTCAATTACATTATAATGCACAGCGAAGCCAAACGTAGTGCATACGATAAGATTTATTCCTACCGACCAGAACGCATAACTCTGCGGAAGAATAAGGATAATAAAAATGGTGACTGCAAGCAGGTATAAAAGTCCGGGACCGAACGAACCAAGAAAGTAAAGTAAAATCCCCGAGGTTAAATAAAGCAGGATAATAAAAAATGTTTTCCGCAATGAAATGCTTAAGCCGGGAAATAAACCAATAAAGGCAATGAGGAACAAAATCAGAATGTCAGCAATTGCCAGAGGCACGGCACCACCGACAAAAGACATAATGACACCGGGAATAACCGCCACAAAGCTTAAGGGCAAAAGATAAGTCATGATGGCGGCAAACAGCTTATTGCGCCAGGATTCAAGGCCGCTTAATTCCCCGGAAGCGCCTGCGCAATTCCAGTAAACCAGCGCTGCATAACTGCTCCACCAGCTTTGTTTTACTTTTGGGTCTTTGTTCATTAAGGGGGGTATACATACATAAAGGTAGCTGTTTATTAAGGTATTACGTACAATTTCAAAAGACAAAAAAAATCCCGCCCCTGGAACAGGAGCGGGAGAGGATGTAAGTGTTTTACTTAAAAAAATACTCTTTTAAAAGTTGAGATTAAGTCCTGCAGTGAAAGGATAGAGAACAGGCCCTTTTCCTTTTTCAAATAATGTGGAGAGCGAATATTTTCCAAAAAGCGTGAAGTTGCCGTATCCAATCCTTCCGATTATATCATAGCGGAATGGGTTAATATTAAAATCATCTTCCTGGCGGGTTTTGATCTTGTGACCGTCCGCTTCATATTTCTGCTTTAATAAATTGCTGAATACATTATAACCGAATTCCATTCCGGCTGCGATATGAAATGAATTGCTCGCGTCAGTATTGTTGGTGTTGAATTCGAGGAAGAGCGGCACATTCAGGTAAGTAAGACCTAAACGATTGCGTGAATATTTTATAGTGGAATCGAAGGTCGCGGACTGGTAGCTTACATTCGGTGTGAGCGTGTATGCATTGCGGAAATTGTAGTGATACCAGCTTGCACCCAAACCTGTTCCGAGATTTACATTATTGCGGTAGATATGAATGTTTCGCTGAAAAAAGTTCCAGCTGAAGAAATAGGATTTTGCGTAATTCAATTCAAGGAATTCAAATCCTGCAGGAAGCTCCACTTTATTATCAGCAGTGAGCAAACCATTCACACCAAAATCAACACCCCGCCAGAATTTAAAATCATCATCATCGGCCTGCTTTTCACGTTTGGAACGCTCATCATCGCCATCGCCATTTTCGGTAAGGTGTACATCATATTTACCGACATGGAAGCTGGTGGTATCGGACGAATTTGCGTTTCCGTCTTTCATAGTGACAGAGCTTGCACCTGATGCGTTTACATTTTTCACGGCAGGGTTTCCCTGGTAATGAATTTCAGAAGCGCCGGAAGATGCCGCCGTTAATGAAGCAGAAGCGCTGACATACGCTGATGCCGCGCCTGTAGTAGTCAGCGTTACATTTTCTGCTGCAAGCTGGTATGCTTTTAATTGTGACGCGCCTGACAGCACCGCATCCACACGCGATGCTGTGCCAGCAATTTTAAGATTGCTCGCACCGCTCAGGTTTGTCTTGAGGGTTCCGGCCTGCAAATCAAGCTTCATCGAGGAAGCGCCCGACCCTGTAATATGCAGCGAATCTGTAATGATTTTATTGGAAGAAGTAGTAGATGAAGCGCCGCTTACATCGAGCGTACGC
>JALYQL010000091.1 GCA_030855855.1 Bacteroidota bacterium
GACCATGTTGGCATACGGATAGTGCATTAGCGAGAATAACAGTTTACTAAACACGATAAAGGCCGAGAGTGTTATGATCAGCCTTTCAAAAGTGGATAGTTTCTTTTGTGAGAATCCATAAATGATAATCAGAAAAGTGAAAATCATTAAACCTGAATAGCAAATGAGTCCGACTCCCGGAAACGTTAGCCATGTAATTAAAATGGAGATGGTTAATCCTCCCATGATAATTTTATGAAAGCTACCGTTATATTTCAGGCACAGCACAAACATGAAGATAGTTGCAATGGATAAAATTATTCGTTCAGTCATATTGCTTATTTATTTAACTAAACGCAATCAAAGCAATCGCGCCGAGCGAAAGCAAAATCCCCAGCCAGTTCAGCAGTGAAAATTTCTCTTTGAAAATAATCAAAGCTGAGATGGCGGCTAGTGCGACAATTCCCATATTATTCACCGGGAATAGCGCTGAGGATTCCATGATATTGCTTCCAAGCGCACGGGTGATTCCGTAGATGGAAAAATAATTGGGAATGCCAAGCAGAATTCCGGCAAGCAAACTTTTGGATTGAAAATTTTCTCCCAGCTTTATTTTTCGAATGAGAATTACTGTAATGCCAATTGTGCCGGCGCAATAAAAACAAAGTGAAAGAAAAAGAGGAAGGTGCGCATCCGGAACTAATTTGAGCTTTGCGTGATTGATCAGCGCGTCGAGCACGCCACTTCCAAAGAAAATAACGGCAGGCATCCACAGATTGCTGAGCACAGATTTCTTTTCAACGAGCTCTTTTTCCGGTGGAAGTGATGTGAGATAAACGGATAGAATGGCAATGACAAGACCGGTAATTTTCAGTGCGGTTACCGATTCATTATAAAAGATAATTGCTGCCAGCACCGGAATGACCAGCGACATTTTATTGGCAACTGTTGCGACAGAAACGCCGATGGTTTGCGCAGTCCTGGCCAGCAGCAGGAAAATTGAAATGAATAAAACGCCCAGCACCGGCGGAACCCATGACCATGGCTGATGTGGAATTTCTGAAAATGAAACCGGCATTCCGCTCAATAAAAATCCAATAGTGCCGGCAGTAAAATAATTTACGACAATCGCCTGCAATGTGTGCACGCCAAATTTTCTGAATGATTTCAGAATCAGGATCAGCGCGGTGTTGGTGATTATACTAAGGAGTAACCAAATCATAGGAAAAATTCAGGATTCAAAATTCAAATATTCAAAGATGGAAGTAGAGTTTTCAGGCAGACTTAATCTTGAATCTTGAAATTTGAATTATAGTAAGTATAAAGATGATCGATGCCGACATTTTCCTGCTTTGAAAAAGATTCTGTCATCTCCGGCGCTTTTATTCCGGTTCCGATTTCTTTTTCAGCTATAAAAACACGGGCTTCATCCCATAGGTTTGCTTCGAGAAATTTATTTATAAGCGCGGCCCCGCCTTCTACAAGCACAGATTCAAATCTTCTTTCGTGAAGAATGCGTAATGCCTGCTTCAAGGGGTCTTTTGCAAAATCAATCGGAACGAATTCGGCGCGGTCGGTGTAGTAGTGCGCGTCCTGCGTGAAAATAATGGTGGGCGATGTGCCATCTAAAATTTTCGCATCGGAGGGAATGCGCATTTGACGATCGAAAGTGACACGCACAGGATTTTTTCCGTCGAGTAGTCGCACAGTAAGCTGTGGATTATCCGCGATCACTGTATTTGTCCCCACCATGATCACCGATTCTTCTGAACGCCATTGATGCACGAGCAAATGAGATTCAGGCGAGCTGATAATGGCGCGTTCATCTTTTTCGTCGCGCTCGTGATCTATATAACCGTCGGATGATTGCGCCCATTTGAGAATAATGTACGGTCGCTGATTGGTGATGGAGGTGAAAAATCTGCGGTTAAGAAATTTTGATTCTGCTTCCATTACGCCGACTTTTACATCGGTTCCGTTGAGAATGAGCTTTTGAATTCCTCTTCCTTTTACCAGCGGATTTGCATCGAGGCAACCTACCACTACATAAGGAAGATCTTTTTCGATAAGCAGATCGGCGCAGGGAGGTGTTTTGCCCTGGTGCGAGCATGGCTCAAGGTTTACATATAAGGTAGCTTCGCGGAGTAAATTCTGATCATTGACATTACGAATGGCATTTACTTCTGCATGCGGTCCGCCATATTGCCCGTGCCAGCCTTCACCGATGATGATATTATTACACACTATTACACATCCCACCATTGGATTAGGCGCCACTTTTCCGGCCCCGCGTAAAGCAAGATCGAGACAACGCTGCATATAATATTCGTGTGAATGCACGGGGCGAAGTTAACTTGTTTCTTGTTTCTTGTTTCCGGTTTCTTGTTTATAGGTTATTATTGCTTCCTTATCGGCACTCTATAGGAATTCAGGGCCGGGAAGTGAATTTTACCTGGTACTCTTGCAGAAAACAAGAAAGAAGGAACCAGAAACTGTTTAACTTTTTGTAATTTTGCCGGAACAACTTTTCTTTATGGCAGTTTACCGTTTCCGCGTAGTATTTGAAGATGATGAAGATGTATTCCGCGAAATTGACATTCTCGGAAAACAGACTTACGAAGAATTCCACCGGGCAATCCAGGAGTCTATCGCATTTGACAGCTCGAAAGACGCTTCTTTTTTCATGAGCGACGATTACTGGAAAAAAGGACAAGAACTCGCGTTGAATCCGCCGCCGGATAATGATGACGATGATGATTATCCGTCTGCGAAAAAGAAAATGGATATTCGTCCCATGTCTAAGGCAAAAATCGCTGGCTACATCGACGATCCTCACCAAAAAATGGTTTATGTGTTCGATCCGAAAGTGAAATGGACTTTCCGTGTGGAACTTTCTAAAATACTGAGCGACGATCCGAAAACGAATTATCCGAAATGTGTCAAATCAGTTGGTGCTGCACCGAAACAGTATAAAGTTGCGATCATTCCACCTCCGTTAGAGGAGGATGAAGATGATGATGCGGAAGATAAAAAGGCGAAAGAAAAGATATTTATGGCCGTAGAAGGCATTGATGTGGATGAGCATCTCGGCGATTCTGAAGAAGGAGAAGATCCTCCTGTGGATTCGGAAGAAGCAGAACCGGGAACAGAGGAGGAATCGTCGGAGGAAGAAGCAGGCGATTTTGAAGCAGATGCTTTCGGCACAGCAGAAAGCGAAGAGTTTTAAATGGAAGGAATGGTCAAGCTACAAAAACCTTTATTAGTTATTGTACTTGGACCTACTGCAGTCGGAAAAACTTCTGTTGCGATCGCGCTTGCTAAAAAATTTCAGACTTGTATTATTTCGGCAGATTCGCGGCAATTCTATAAAGAGATTCCTATTGGCACCGCACAGCCTTCGCAGGCGGAATTGAATTCGGTACAGCATTATTTTATTGCGGATAATTCCATCGCCAACCCGATTGACGCAGGCGCATATGGTCGTGAAGCCCGTAAAATACTTGAGCACGAATTTCAAAATCATTCCGTCATTATTATGGCTGGCGGAAGCGGACTTTATATTGATGCGGTTGTAAACGGTTTTGATCCGTTGCCTGATGCGGATGTTTCTATTCGTGAAGAATTGCAGAAGACGTTTGAAGAAATCGGAATAGAACCGCTGCAGGAAGAACTACAAAAGCTTGATCCTGAATTCTGCGAAGAAATTGACAGAAATAATCCTTCGCGGCTGATCCGTGCAATAGAAGTTTGCCGGCTGACAGGAAAAAAATATTCTGAATTGCGTGTTGGGAAAACCGAAACGCTTCCTTTTAATGTGCTGAAGATCGGGCTTGATCTTCCGAGAGAGGAATTGTACGGGCGGATCAATGAGCGTGTGGAGCTGATGATGGAAAATGGTTTGGAAAAAGAAGCAAGATCAGTTTTTGCTCAGCGGAAAATGAATGCGCTGCAGACTGTAGGTTACAAAGAGCTGTTCGATTATTTTGACGGGACGATTACATTGGAAAGAGCGGTTGAATTAATCAGGCAGCATTCGAGGAATTATGCAAAACGTCAATTGACCTGGTGGAGGAGAGATGCAGCAATTATATGGTTTAAGCCATCTGAGATTTCAGCTGTTGAAGAATTGATAATTAATAATGTGCAGATTACTAATTAAAAAATAAGTGTTGGTATTGTGGCAATTCTTCATTGCAAGCAAATGGAACACGGATGATGCAGATCGGACGGATAAAAACGGATAGCTTGTCGTGCAATTCTTCCCATTCTCTCCGAATTATTAATCTGCACATTATTAATTATTAATCAAAATCTTTCCTGCTACGCAGCTTCTTCTTCTCAGAATCCTTTTTCTTTCCTTGCAATCTTTTCTCTTTTGCGCCTTTTGAAACTCTTGTTTTCTTGCGTTTTTTGACGGGCTTTAGCGCATTTTCCAGCAGCAGATAAAATTTCGCGATTGCTTTTTCTTTATTCTCATGCTGCGAGCGATCACCGTCTTCAGTAACTCTTAAAATGCCTTCCGTAGATAATTTTGACTCCAGCTTTGAAAGCAATATATTTTTCTGCTCATCGCTCAATAATTTCGAACCGGGAATATCAAATGTCAACTCAATTTTTGACGAAACTTTATTCACATGCTGCCCGCCTGCCCCCCCCGAACGGGTTGCTTTGATGGAAGATTCTTTGTGGAGATTGAGTTCCTGCAGTGACATGCGCAAAGATAGTTGAAAGAGAACATTTTATTTTTTTATTCCGAATAAATATCTGTTGAAGATGAGGGGCAGTAAAACAAGCGGCAGCGGCAGTAAAAATGTAAACATAAAAGAGTTCCTGCTTTTTTACTTTTACCAGTCGCTTTCAACAGATAGCACAAGTTAATTAGTAAAATTATTTCTGTCGCTGCCACTCCTTTCCTGACCCTTACTAATAGATAGCTCAAGTTAATTGTTAAGATTTTTTCCAGCCGCTGCAGCTCCTTTCCTGCCGCTTAATAATAGGCAGCACAAGTTAATTAGTAAGATTATTTCTGTCGCGACCGCTCCTTTCCCGCTGCTTTCGTATATTTAGACTAATGTTCCCCAAGCGCAGAATTCTCTCCCTTTTATTATTCACAGCTCTGGCATTGCCTTTGCAGGTAATGTATGCGCAGACGCGACGTGCTGCATCAGTCAAAGGGCCATTAGAGCGGAAAGAATATTTTGCGAACGGAAATGTGAAAAGCGTTACCGTTACGAAGGTCAAGACGCCGCGGAATATTGATCTTTTTAATTTGTACAAGGAAACAAAAGTGATCCGTACGGAATTTGATTCGCTGACGGGTAAAAAAATTATGCATACCGTTCGTGTCACCAAGATCGGAATGGGAGGGAAACATTGTTACGAATATTCCTCGCTACGGATCGATTATGATGAAAACGGCAAACGGAAACGTTACGAAAGATCAAAATGCGACAAACATTATTATATACGCAAGGATTATGTGAATGGAAAAGTCTCCTTTATTCACATCGAAAAGAAGCGCCGGAAAAGAGGATGAGGAGAATAATATTCCTGTTTTTATTTTTGTGTACCAGCTCTGTTTTAACCGCACAGCTTCCGGTGATCGGCGCGGACAGCCTCGTAAAGCATTACACCGCAAAAATGACGCGCTACCTTGATAAGGAGTCTGCACTCGGCGATTATTATTCAATTGATCTCTACGGCATTTCTGTTTTTCCGGGTGCTGCTCAGAAAAAATCGGGCCAACCTGAATATCGTGTTAATTGGAATGATCTTGCCTTGTATAAAAACATTATTGCCACAGCGCCGCGTGAAGAATCAAAATCCATTATGCTTGAAAAAGCGAACCGGCCTTTCCTTCCTGAATTTGTAAAAAAATATGCGCTGCCACCGGATTATTTAAAGCCCAGACCAACAGCTCAGCTTCCTTTGAAAGGATTGAAGATCGCACTTGATCCCGGTCATATCGCCTCTGATACCGCTATGGGCAGAATGGAAGATAAATTTCTTTTATTCAAAACCGGTTCAGGAAAAGACAGCTTTGTAGTTTCCATCGCGGAAGGAATACTCACCTGGAAAACTGCCAACGCACTTGCGGTGCTGTTGCGTTCGCAGGGCGCTGAGGTTTTTCTTACACGACCAAGACCGGAGATCACCGCATTTGGAAAAACGTATGCTCAATGGAGAAAAGATGATTTTTCACGCACGCTTGATTCGCTATTGAAAGAAGATCCGTCTGATGCACGACTGCTTAAAATAAAAAATGCCAGAAAGAAAGATGAGAAAGCGATCTTCCGGTATGTTTTTCGTGATGCTGAATTGAGGAAACGTGCGGAGATTATCAATGCGTTTCATCCTGCTCTTACTGTGATCATTCATTATAATGTCGATGAAAAAAATAAACCATGGGATCACCCTTCACCTAAAAATTACAACATGACTTTCGTTCCCGGAAGCTTTCAGTCAGGCGAATTGGGTGATGCAGAACGACGGTTTGATTTTTTGCGATTATTATTGACAGATGATATTGAAAACAGCTGCCGCATTGCCGGACTTACCGCACTGGAACTTAAGAGCGAGCTCGATGTTCCATTGGCAAAAACCACCGATGCAACTTATCTCGCAGCCTCTTGTATTGATACAGGTCTGCCGGGCGTATTCTGCAGAAATCTTTCTCTTACGCGACTTATCCAGGGCACACTTGTATATGGCGAATCACTTTTCCAGGATAATGTGAATGAATGTTTGCTGCTGACAAAAAATGCCCCACTCAAAGCGGAAGGTGAACAATCGATCAGCGGAAATGAGCGCATTGATGATGTGGCGAAGGCTTATGATTATGCCATTCTGCTCTGGGCAAAATCGTTGTAGTCGAAATCAATTCCCGGCGCTCGTTTTCTTTTTTAAATTATCTATCTTTCGCATGCTCCTTCTGAGTCTTCTTCCAGTCCTGAAATTTATTTGCACAAAGTAAGTGTAACCCTTGAGTAGTATGCAAAGAAAACGATTTGCGATTTTTTTATTTTTTGCTTTGAGCTTTCATTGCCTTTGCGCGCAGGTGAATTCTCCCTGGGAAACTGTAGCTCCGGCTGAATCTTTCATTTATACCGATCTGAAATCTGCCTTGAAAGATGCTTCCGTTTGTTATCGTATCGAACTGACAGGAGCGGAACAATTCAAAGACAAAAAGGTCCTTGCAAAAGCAGGTGCGCTGACCGAGGTAATGGCTTTTCGATTAGTGAATAATAATCTTGTGACAATGCCTTCTTCGTTCGGAAATTTTTCGAGTCTTAAATATTTTTATTCCTCGGGTAATCCATTCACAACATTGTCAGATTCTCTCGGTATGTGGAGCCAGCTTCGCTTCATGGAATTATCAGGAACGAATTTCGATACACTTCCGGGAGGGATCTACGGATGTGGCAGGATGCAATCCATTTCTGTCAATTCGAATTTAGACACACTTACGATCACGAAAGAAATATCATCGCTCGGAAAAACACTCAGCGAGATTAAAATTTATTCGACGCCTGTGGATTCACTTCCCGCTGAGCTGGCCCAGATGCCGGCGTTAAGAAAGCTTGTTTTTTATAAATGCGGCTTTACTGAAATGCCCGATGCTTTTTTGCAAATGAACCATTTACAGGAATTGTGGCTTGACAGTAATTCCATTTCTGTCTTGCCGCGATCAATTTCAACGATGAGCAAGCTCACTTATCTTTCTTTGCGCGGCAATCGAATCACACATATCCCAGGCACCATTTGTTTTCTTCAGAACCTCACCCTGCTCGATCTTCGCGGCAATCCGATTGATCCTTACGAGATAAAGATTGTTCAGGCGCTTTTGCCTTCGTGCCGGATTTTGTTTTAGGAGGGAATGAAATTGGGAAAATAAGAAATTGAGAAAATAGAAATTGGGAAATATGGTGAAGTGGGTAAGGTGTTGGTTTAATAATCGTTTTTTTATTTGATCCGTGAATCTGCGCAATCGGGGGCACTATTCTGATCTCTTCCGCAGATCACGCGGATTATTTTATTTCGATTCAAATCTGATCTGTAATCCGGGATTGAAATTTTAAGCTCAAACATTTACCTTAAGTGGTGGCGATACTAATATTTGAGTCGGTCAGTGAGTCCGGCCCGATTTCTCAATTTCTATTTTCCAATTTCCAATTTCCCTTTTCCCCAATAATACAGCTACCTTCGCAGCAATGTCAACCGAAGAAGAAATCATCGACCCGTCTCAGCTCGATTCTGACCAGGAGCTTTTTGAGCATCATCGTTTTGTAGTTGATCCGGGGCAGGAAATGTTGCGGATCGATAAATGGCTGCTTTATAAATTAGCCGGTGTTTCAAGAACAAAAGTCGCCGCTGCCGCAGACGCAGGAAATATTCTGGTCAACGAAAAACCAGTCAAGCCAAGCTATAAAGTAAAGCCGAAAGATGTCATCCAGATCCTCCTTCCGCATCCGCCTGTCAAGTTTGAACTTATTGCCGAAGATATTCCGCTGGATATTGTTTATGAAGACAAAGAGTTCGTCATCATCAATAAGCAACCGGGATTAGTGGTGCATCCTGGTTTCGGAAATTTTACCGGCACGCTGGTGAATGGTTTGCTCTGGCATTTTCAAAATCTTCCGAATGCGGGAGAAGAGTCGCGGCCAGGACTTGTTCATCGTTTAGATAAAGACACTTCCGGAATTATGGTGGTTGCGAAGACTGAATTTTCCATCGCCTTTCTTGCCAAACAATTTTTCGAGCGTACCAACGACAGAAGATACAATGCATTAGTGTGGGGTGATTTTGATGAAGATGAAGGAATTGTTACAGGAAATATCGGTCGCAGCTTAAAAGACCGTCGCAAGCAGGAAGTTTTTCCTGACGGAGATTTCGGCCGCCATGCTGTGACACATTGGAAAGTGCTGGAGCGTTTCGGATATGTGACGTTGGTGGAATGTAAGCTGGAGACGGGCCGCACACACCAGATACGCGCGCACATGCGTTGGATCGGGCATCCTTTATTCAATGATGCAACTTACGGGGGCGACAGAATTCTGAAAGGAACCAGCTTCACGCGTTACAAGCAGTTCGTGGATAATTGTTTTGCGCTTTGTCCGCGACAGGCGCTGCATGCAAAAAAATTAAGCTTCGTTCATCCGAAAACAAAAAAGTGGGTGGAGTTTGATTCCGAATTACCGGAAGATATGTCGATGCTGCTGGCAAAGTGGAGAGCTTATGTGAATAATAAGCCGCTGGAGATCGAATAGTGCATTACGGTTTTACCTGTTCAATTCATTCCAATACTCTTCCGAAAATTCTGCAAGCGATGAAATTTTGAGATCGGCGATGTCAAATCTTGTTTGATTGAAAGCGCCTTTTTCAGGAACAGCAATACATTTCATGCGTGCAGCTTTCGCGGAAATAAGTCCGTTGAAAGAGTCTTCCAGCACCAGGCAATCCTGCGCATCCACGCCAAGCTCCTGTGCCGCCTTCATAAACACTGCCGGATGCGGTTTGCCATGCGATTCGAATTCGGCAGAGCAAATGATGCTGAAGTGGTTTAAAAGCCCGTAATGGGTCATTAAATCGCGGATGAGATGAAGTGGGGAAGAAGAAGCCAGCGCGATGGCAAGGCCTTTCCTTTTAAAAAATTCCAGCGATTCAATTACGCCGGGCAGGAGGGAAGCATTTTCTTTCACGAGACGTGCTACTTCAGAAAGAATTTCCTTTTGTGTTTCTTCAACAACTAAATTTTTCCAAGGCGCAACAGAATGCCAGTGTTGGATCACTTCTTTGATCTGGCGCCCCATCATTCTTTCAAAATCAGCTTCAGAAGGCGATCTGCTTAGCCGCCCGAACACATTTGACTCTGCTACTCTCCACCACGGTTCGGAATCGACGATCAGGCCGTCCATGTCGTAGATTACTGCTTTTAACATGGGTGCAAAATAGGGAAATTTGAAATTGGGAGAATTAAGAAATAGGAAATCAGGAAATGGGAAAATAGAAATTGGGAAATTGAGCTGATAGCGGGATTACCCAATTACCTGATTACCAATTACCAATTAATTCTTTGTGATTTTAATCCGTGTAATCTCCAAACGGCTAAAATAAAACAGGAAAATTTAAGCACAAAAAAAAGGGTGAACTGTATGTCCACCCTTTTACTCAATTTCTATTTTCCTAATCAATTTCGAGCGCAGCTGAAATATCCATTTCTACTGATTGATTACAAATCGTTCAGTCTGAACTTTTCCCTGGAGATTTTCGAGTTGCAGGAAGTACATACCGAGTGAATAATCAGAGATGTCGAGAGCGGTTTGATCTTCGTTGAGGAAGGCGGTATGTTTTTCAAACAAAACCCGTCCAACTACATCATAAATTTTTAAAGTGAGTGAACGTGCTGTTGCTGGCTTGAGCTCAATGTTTAGTGATCGGTTAGAACCGGCTTTACGGTTAGAATCAATAGCAATTCTATTGACGAATGATGGTGAGGAGAGTGTGCGCATAATTAGTTTTTCCTTCTACTTCGGTTGTTGTTTTCTTTCTGCTTCGAGGTTACGCTGCTTTTTTATTTTATCTTTTTTCCTTTTCAGGAAGTTGATTTTGAAAGAAACCTGGCCGGGAAGTTTTCCCCCATGCCCGACCAGGTAGTGTGTTAAGGGGACTATAATCCCTAAGTTTCGGAATGATGTGCTACAGGACCCAACTGTGCAGCATCAGATATTATCATTGCAAAGAAAATCCCAAAACCCATTACACGATCCAAAAGTAATTTTGAATCTCAAGGGACAGAATAGGGGGCCAAAATAGCGAGACATTCGTTTTTGGCACTTTTCTTTGCAAGTTATTGTAAATCAATTGTATAAAATTAGAAGTCAGGACATTCGTTAAACCACACTTTCAGCTGTTTTTTCAGCCTCAAAGTCATAGTTTTTGTAGTCCGTGCGGATATTGTAGAGGGTATCGCGCTCAATCGGGTGTCGCCCGACGGCATTTATCAGCTCAACCAGCTGCTTTGTGCTCATTTCCGGAGTCTGTTCTTCACTGCCGGCCATGGAATAAATTTTTGTAGTATCGTCAATCGTTCCGTCAATGTCGTTTACGCCAAAACTCATGGAAAGCTGGGCATTTGTGCGCCCCAACATCGGCCAATACGCTTTCAGGTGCGGAATATTATCCAGGAAAATCCGGGCGACCGCGTAATTGCGCATGTCTTCGATCACCGAAACTTCAGCAATGTCAGACATCTGGTTGTCGCCATTGCGGAATTTTAGCGGGATGAACGTGTTAAAGCCTTTTGTGCGGTCCTGAAGCTCACGCAAACGATTCATGTGATCGATACGGTGCTCAAACGATTCAATATGCCCGTAAAGCATCGTCGCATTGGAAGGAATTCCCAGCTTGTGCGCGGTTTCATGAATTTCAAGCCATTCTTCCGAAGTGCATTTGTCTTCACATATCTGCTTTCGGATTTGTTCGTCAAAAATTTCAGCGCCGCCACCGGGAAGTGAGTTCAATCCGTGATCTTTCAGCTTCTGTAATCCTTCCCCCACAGTCATTTTCCCTTTGCGGAACATATATTCCAGCTCAACAGCGGTAAATGCTTTGATGTGAATTTCAGGCATAATCTCTTTCACTTTCGAAAGTAAATCAGCGAAAAAATCAACACCCAATTTCGGGTGAACTCCGCCAACAATATGCACTTCAGTCACCGGTTTTCCTTTGTAGCTCCGCACAATATCCAGCATCTGCTCCGCGCTCATTTCCCATGAACCTTCTTTTTGCTTTAACAGGCGGGAATAAGAGCAGAATTTGCAATCGAACACACAGATATTTGTCGGTTCCACATGAAAATTGCGGTTGAAGTAAGTGTAATCTCCATGCTTTTGCTGGCGGATATAATTCGCAACACTTCCTAAAAATCCGATTTCGCCTTCACGGTAAAGCGCAAGTCCCTCTTCGGTTGAAATCCGCTCACCCTGCATTGCCTTCGAAGCAATCTTTACAAGATGGGCAGGAAAATCGCCTGAATTTAAAATTGAATCTATCGAAGAAGGACGTGTTGAAGTATGCATCAGGCGGCAGAATTATTCCGGCACAAAGGTAAGTATTGTTCGGCCTGTTGCGGATGAAATCAAGAAGGATTTAAAAGCAAAATGCGGATACCATTTCCGGCATCCGCGTTTAAATTCAGCGAAGTTTTTTTATTTATTCCAGCATTATTTTTTTTGTAAAGCGGCCGGTTGAAGAATGAACTTCTACAAGATAAATTCCTGCCGGATTACCTTCCAGATCGAGATGGATCTCTGCCTGATTCATTACGTCATAATGATTATTAAAAATCTGTTCGCCAAGGACCGTGTAAATGATAATATTAAAATCCTTCGGACTTCCATTTGTAAAGTTCAATGTAAATGCGCCGGTTGTCGGAGAAGGCGAGATGCTGAAAATACCTTGCATCAGCGTTTGTTCTATACCGGTTGGTGTGCAGGCATTGGAAACCTGAAGCGGAAGCCGTGTAGCCGAATTCATAAATGCCCAGATGCGTGTTTTTTGTCCGGCAGTGAAAATGTACATGCATGCATCATCCGTGTAATCCATGAAATTCATAAACATCACGCCGGGCGGATTTGGTGAGCAGGGATCGGTGTGCGGAAAGGCCGGACATCCATAATTTTCGCCGGCCTGATTGGGCGTGTCAGCAACTCCATCGCTTCCCGAGCATGAATTTCCATCATCACCCCAAACGTGGAGCAGGTTTAGCCAATGACCGATTTCATGTGTGGCAGTACGCCCCAGGTCGTAAGGAGCAGTGGCCCCGGTTATACCTGTATATTCATAATCCAGCACAACCCCATCCACATTTGCAGGACCTGCCGGAATGGAAGAATAGCCAAGCACGTTACCTGAAATATTGCACACCCAGATGTTGAGGTATTGGGCACGGTCCCACGCATCAGCTCCGCCATTTGAAGTAAATTTTACAGCATCATTGACTGGCCAGGATGAAACCGTTGTTAGTGTACGTTCAATTCCGCCAGTCCAGTTTCCATCCGGATCACGATGTGCAAGGCAAAAATTTATTTCGCAATCGGCGGCAATAGATTGCCATGCTGCCGGAACCTGGCTTGCATCTGAATTTAATTTCCGGAAATCTTTATTCAGCACATCCATCTGCTCGCTTATCCGCGCGTTGGAAAGATTCTGTACTGCAGTCTGAAAACGACATGAAAAATTACCGGGATTGTAATCACAGATCGTGATTGATAACCATTCGGGTGCGCTGCTGCAAACTGGTCAGCAATTTGATTTTCCGCATCAATAGCTTGTTGTAATGCCGGATTCAGAGCGAGCTGCTGCTGTTTGTATTCTTCGCTTGCGCAGCGTACAGAACTTTGCGCAAAAACGTTTGCAGAGAAACAGCAAAGCACGATTACAGGTAACAATAATTTTTTCATGGAACGAATATTTAGACTACAAGTTCTGACAAAAAAAGGGTTGTCCAATTGAAGAAACATTTATTTGCAAAAAAAAAGCGACAACCTTTTCAGATCGCCGCCTTTAAAATCAATCTGCTGTTTTATTGCAGCACAATTTTTTTAGTGGTGCGGGTTGTTGCCGTGCGGACTTCCACAAGATAAATTCCTGCCGGGTTGCCCTGAAGGTCGAGGTGAAGCTCACCCTCATTCAACGCATCGTAATGGTTATTAAAAACCTGCTCACCGAGAATATTATAAATGAAAAGATCAAAATGCTGAGGTGCGGCATTTCCGAAGCTTACTGTAAACGCGCCGCTTGTAGGAGAAGGAGCAATGCTGAAAATGCCTGTCAGTGTTGAGGTTTGTATTCCGGTAGGCAGACATCCGTTTGAAGTCTGGAGCGAAACCCGGCTTCCATTTAATGTTGCCCACATACGTGTTTTTTGCGCAGTGGTAAACATGTACATGCAGGCGTCGTCGGTATAATCCATGTAATTCATAAACATTACACCCGGCGATGCTGCACTGCAGGCATCTGTATGTGGAA
This sequence comes from Bacteroidota bacterium, assembly GCA_030855855.1. Lineage (GTDB taxonomy): Bacteria > Bacteroidota > Bacteroidia > Palsa-965 > Palsa-965. The sequence continues at coordinate 14,008 of JALYQL010000091.1, forward strand.
ATGCAGGACAGCCATAATTTTCGTCCGCCTGGTTTGGTGTATCAGCACACGCGTCGCTTCCGGAGCAGGACGAACCATCGTCACCCCAGATGTGGCGCATATTCAACCAATGTCCGACTTCGTGTGTGGCAGTGCGGCCTTTATTGTAAGGAGCAGAGGAGCCAGTTGTGCCGACATATTGATAGCTCAGCACCACGCCATCGTCAGCCGCAGGGCCGCCCGGAAAGCTTGCATATCCGAGAACGCCACCTGAAAGATTGCATACCCAGATGTTGAGATATTTCGAACGGTCCCATGCATCCGCTCCACCGCTTGCTGCGGATTTTACAGCGTCGTTTGTAGACCAGGAAGTAACAGTGGTCACAGTGCGTTCAATTCCATTGGTCCAGTTTCCGTTTGGATCGCGATGGGCAAAACAGAAATTAATATCACAATCTGCAGCAAGTGTTTTCCAAACGGCAGGAATAAGGTTTGTATCCGAATTTAACCTGCGATAATCTTTATTAAGCACATCCATCTGCGCGATGAGGCGTGTATCTGAAATGTTTTGCCCTGCTGTTTTGTAAACGACGTGAAAAATAACCGGGATGGTAATTGTAGCGCGTGCCTGGTATCCATTCGGATGCGCAGCTGCAAACTGATCAGCATTCTGATCTTCCGCGTCAATCACCTGTTGAAGCGCCGGGTTAAGCGCGATCTGCTGTTGCTTGTACTCTTGACTTGCACAACGCACAGGATTCTGTGCGAATGCGCCCG
>JALYQL010000094.1 GCA_030855855.1 Bacteroidota bacterium
TAGCGGAAACATTATTCGGAGTGAAAGTATGCCATATATAATTTACGCCGAAGCGGATGTAATGTTTGTTATTGGGCAAATAAGAAAAATCAACTTTTCCGTTCCAATCGCGGATGCCCGAAAAAAGTTTGAATTCAAATCCATCCTGCTCAGCGCCGAAAGAAAATTTATAATCGCTGAATACGGCTGTTGTGTTGACAAACATTTTGGGTCCAAGCAGGTGATTCCACCGTAGTGAGCCGGTTGCATTTCCCCACGGAATACTCACTTTAAAATCAGATGCATTATCGTTGAAAGTAAATACATCCCTGCCGAAATATCCGCTAAGGAAAATTTTATTTTTATCGTTGATGCGCCAGTTCAGCTTTGTGTTCAGGTCAAAGAAATAATAACCGGAACCTTTAAACGGTGAGCTCTCTTTTATAAACGGCTTTATAAGCACATCGATATACGTTCTTCTTGCGCTTACAATAAATGAAGCAGTATCTTTTTTGATCGGTCCCTGCACTGTCAAACGGGAAGAGATCAAACCAATTCCACCATCTGCCTGAAAGCGCTGGTTGTTTCCTTCTTTCATCGTAATGTCGAGCACTGATGAAAGACGTCCTCCGTATTGCGCCGGCATTCCGCCTTTGATCAGGTTGATGTCTTTCACCGCGTCGCCATTGAACACCGAGAAAAATCCGAAAAGATGCCCTGCATTATAAACTGTCGCTTCATCGAGCAGCACAAGGTTCTGATCCGGGCCGCCACCGCGCACATAAAAGCCTGAATTTCCTTCCGCGCCGCCTTTCACACCGGGAAGCAGCTGAATGGTTTTTAATACATCCACTTCACCCATGAATGCCGGAATTTTCGTCACCTGTTTCATGTCGAGACGATTCGCGCTCATTTGCCCGTCCGAAACATTTTCATCTCCTTTTTTATCTTCGATCACCACTTCTGCATTCAGGATAATATCCATTTTCACATCCAGCTTAATATCTTTTGTAAGTGAAATACGTTCGGTATGCTGCTGCAAGCCGGTATATGAAACCATCATGTCATAAGATCCGCTGTCGGCCGTGATCGAATAAAATCCATAATTATTCGTTGCTGTTCCTTTCAACGGCTCGCGGATAGTGACTACTGCGCCAATGACCGCTTCACCATTAGAAGCTTCTAAAATATAGCCGCTGATCGTAAATTTTTTGCCCTGCTGCGCGTTTGCAGAACCAACTAATAAAACCACGAAGGATAAAATGAAAAGAATGGAAATTCTGATCTTCATAGAAAGAAGCATTAATAAGGAGGTGCAAAACTACGGAAAGCACCTAATGTATTGGTGATTTTCGATTGCCGGTTGCCGATTGAGTGTAGGAATTTGATTGTTCAGTCCGGGACTAAGACGTGGGGATGTGGGAATAGTTACAGTAATCTTGCAGGTACATACTTTTGCAGTTGAATTTTCCCGGATTTGCAGGTTTTTCCAATTTGGTCGCCTCTGAAAGGGCCTTCTGAAAAGGGAGACCTTTTTGTGCAGACTCCTTAAAAAGTTGTAAGAATTACGAATTTGGAGGAATAGTTACTAATTACAATACTGTTTTAAAAAGAAGCAACACGTCTATTCAAATCGTAATTCGTACATCGACCTCCGGCACACTCGCATTTCCATGAAAAAGTGTCTCACGGATCAACCTTTTCCATGTTAATTATTCTTTCATTTTATCTTAATTTTTCGTAAAGTTGTATGAGCAAACCTTTCCCCCGTTTTATGAGTTTTTTCCGAATATTCCCGGTTTTCCTTATCAGTATGGTTTTAATCATTTCCTGCGGGGAAAAAATGGGGGACGAAAATGAATCATTAGCCGGTAAAGACAGTGTAAATAACGACACCTCAACATCCCGGGCTCCCCGCACAGTGTTAACTATTGAAGTTAAAACGATACTCGTGAAGGACAGTGCGGATAAACCCAAAGGATGGGGCTATGATCTGTATGTCGATGGCAAACGGACCATTCATCAGCCAATCATTCCGGCTGTTCCGGGTAACGATGCTTTTGCTACTGAACAAGACGCCAGACGCACCGGAGAGGTGGCGATGAAAAAAATGAAAATGACAGGATCTTTTCCCACCATCACCATACAAGAGCTCGATAGTCTTGGAATAAAACATCAATAATTCAGGCATGGAAAATTATTACTCACCCAAAACGAAATCAGCTTTCACACTTTTCTGCGCAATATTTTTTTCGGTAGCTGTTTTCGCGCAGAATAATTTTACATGGATACAGAAAGCAGGCTTTCCCGGACCTGCACGTCATAGAGCCACAGCTGCTGCAGTCGGTAACCGCGGGTATATGGGGCTTGGCCATGTCAATTCTGTATTTGACATTTTATATGATGACTGGTTTGAATACGATCCCGGTTCTGATTCCTGGACACAAAAGGCGAATTATCCGGGTGGTCCGCGTTATCATGCTGCATGTTTTACGACAGGAAATAAAATTTATGTGGGCACTGGTCGTAATGTCAATGCAAATCTTGTCAATGATTTTTATTGCTACAATCCTGCTACCAATTCCTGGACAACGCTCACTCCGTTTCCGGGTTCGGGCCGACGTGGAGCAATCGCGTTTGCAATAAATGGTTACGGTTACATAGGCACCGGTTCTTACACGACTGATTTTTTTCGTTATGATCCGGTTACAGATACATGGACACCGAGAGCAGCTATCCCTGGTAGCGGAAGAACTTCGTCGGTGGCTTTTGCGATCAATGGAAAAGGTTACGTGACTACAGGTGATGCCAGCGGACCATCGGGTGATATGTGGGAATATAATCCTGTGCTCAATTCATGGACTGCAAAAGCAAATCTCCCGGGTTTGCCGAGAATGGAAGCTTGCGGGTTTGCGCTAAATGGATTGGCCTATGTAGGAACAGGAGATAATTTTTCGAGTGGAACAAATTACCAGGATTTCTGGTCGTTTGATCCTGCGACGAATGCTTGGACGCAGGTGATGGATTTTTCGGGATCGGCAAGAAGGTACATGGTCAGCTTTGTAATCGGAACGCGCGCTTATACAGCTCTCGGAACAAGTGGAATTAATTATGCCGATCTCTGGGAATATGGATCCATTTCAGGTGTGGAAGAAAATGAAAATGGTTTATTGCCAATGAAAATATTCCCGAATCCTGTGCATGAAAGTTCGGCGTTACAATTCAGCAGCAGTGTAAAAAACGCGAACCTGGTATTGACTGATCTCCAGGGAAAACAGGTTGCACGTTTTACAAATGTCAATGGCACCGGATTTCAATTTGAACGAAATGATATTCCGTCCGGAGTTTATTTTCTCTTGCTGGAGGAATCCGGGAAAGTAATTTCCATTTCGAAAATAATTATCGGGTAAAAATCAGCTGACTGAATTTATTGAAATGAAGAAAATAATTACTCTTGCTATTATTGTTTTTCTTCCCGCTTTTCTGTTCGCGCAGAATTCGTGGGAAAAGAAAACAAGCTTTACCGGAAGCAAACGTTCTCGCAGCGTATCGTTTTCTATTACAAACCGTGGTTACATTGTCGGAGGAGAAGATACGCTTGAAGTAGAAGTCAATGATTGCTGGGAGTACGATCCGGGAACTGATTCATGGACACAAAAAGCAACCTTGCCCGCAATCGGCCGACGCGATGCTGTCGGGTTTTCAATTGGTCTGAAAGGCTATTGCGGAACAGGAATTGACATGCCCGATGCGTATCTCGGAAATGTGCTGAGCGATTTCTGGGAATATTCGCCTGTTACAAATACGTGGGTACAGAAAGCTTCTTATCCCGGAAATTTTAACGCCGGCGTTTATTTTGCAACGGGATTTGCTGTTAATGGTCAAGGCTATATCGTTTGCGGAAAAATCGGCGCTTCCTATTACAGCAACGAAGTCTGGCAATTTAATCCGGCGACCAATTCCTGGACACAAAAAACAAACTTTCCCGGAGGTGTGCGTTATGGACAATCCAGTTTTGTGCTGAATGGAAAAGGATATGTCGGTTGCGGCACAGATGAGAACTGGTTTACAAATGACTTCTGGGAATATAATACGGCAACAGATTTCTGGCTTCAGAAAGCGAATTTCCCTGGAAGCAGCAGAGGTTTTGCATCCGCATGCGCCATCGGAACAAAAGGATATATGGGAATGGGAACCGACGGCGGTTTCAAAGATGACTGGTACGAATACGATGCACCAGGCGATTCGTGGAGTGTAAAAGCGAATCTGCCGGCAGAAGGTCGCCGCTCTTCACCGATGTTTGTTATTTCCGGCTCAGGTTACCTGATGATGGGAAAAGGCTTAAGCGGCAAACATCGCGATCTCTGGCAATACAAGCCATTCATCACCGGCGTCGAAGAATTTGATGCTGCACGTGTGAGTGTGTATCCGAATCCGGCTTCTGAACTTATCAATTTTGATATTGACCAAAACCTGGTTAGTGAAAGAGAAAATCTTTCCGTTCAGCTCATGACGCTCGATGGAAAAATAATTGCAGAAAAAAAGGTGGATGGAAAAAATCACGTCGCGCTTCATAACAACAGCTGGGCTCCGGGGATTTATCTTTATTCACTTACTGACGGCACAAAAAATTATAGCGGAGGTCGCGTTGTTATCCGTTAATACTTCACTTATGAAACAACACTTTTTACTTTTTCTTTTTGTCGCTTTCGTTACAAATGTTCCGGCGCAGATGGGCTTCTGGACTTTGCGCGATAGCTTTCCAGGCGATGAACGCTCGGCAGCAACAGGATTTTGCGTGGGCACAGCTGCGTATGTAAGCTGTGGCATCGACAGCTCCGGCTACAAACGAAGCACTTATTTTTTCAACCCTGCAACAAATGCATGGACACAGGTGCAAAGTCTTGGCGGCATTACAGGAAGCGGCCTCTCGAGAGATATCACTATGTCTTTCGTGGTGGGAAATAATGCTTACGTTGTCGGCGGACAAGGATCGATCGCGTATTTTAATGATACGTGGAAATACGACGCGTTTAATGATGTGTGGACGCAGGTGCAGAATTTTGGTGGTGGCGGCCGTCGTTCCGGTGTTGGCTTCGCGATCAATTCGAAAGGTTATGTCGCACTCGGGCAGGCAACGACTGGATTGAAAAACGATCTGTGGGAATATAATACGGTGACAAACATCTGGATTCAGAAAGCGAATTATACCGGAACAGCGCGCCGGCTTTCAGTTGTATTCGTGATCAACAGCATCGCGTATGTAGGAACAGGAGATGACGGAATCTCCAAAGGTGATTTTTATTCGTATGATCCTGCAACAAATGTGTGGTCGCCGAAAGCTTCGTTAACAGGAACTCCCCGTTATGGCGCAGTCGGATTTGCATTGAATGGAAAAGGGTATGTCGGATTCGGGTATGACAATACACTTTCCAACAAAAAAGATTTTTACGAATACAATCCGGCAACAAATTCCTGGACCACAATGGCGAATTTTCCAGGCACTGCGCGTTCAAATGCAGTTGCTGTCGCATGTCCGAATAATCGCGCGTATATGGGAACAGGTTATGATAGCCTCTACCGGAATGACTGGTGGGAATTTGATCCGCTTTCAAATGGCGTGAATGAAAATCAGCTGGATGAAAATATGTTTACCATCTACCCGAACCCGATGATAAATTCAGCGACGGTAAGCTTCGTCGGTTCTTTTGCAGGGATGAATGAAATGCTGGTGGTCACTGTTTTTGATGTGAAGGGACAACTGATTTCTCAATCAGAAATGAAGAATGCATCCACATTGCAAATTGAACGCGGAGAAATGACAAGCGGAATTTACCTTGTCCGTGTTTCTTCGAAAAGTCATGGTGCTGTTACAAAGCGGATGATTGTGGAGTAGATGACTTGCATTTATTTTTTTCACCTGGGTGTTGCTTCTCTGCCTGTACTTGAGCTGTGTGGTAGTTTCGCACCTACGGAGCTTGTGTGGAGTTGAGTGTTTTGTGTTAGTAAAATTTCGCTCTTACAGAGCTATCTTAATATCCATGCTTGAGATGCGTGGTAGTTTCGCTCTTACAGAGCTCGTGTTGCGTTGGGTGTTTTGTGTTAGTAAAATT
>JALYQL010000164.1 GCA_030855855.1 Bacteroidota bacterium
GCGTACGAATATTTCTTCGTCGTAGGAAAAAATGCTGCCGGCGTTTACGAGCAGATCATCGCTTTTAAATATACATGGCTGCAATTCGCACCGGGATTGTCGATCGACATGGGAGTTATTCTCGATCCGATCTCCATCATGATGATTATGGTGGTGACTTTCGTTTCGCTCATGGTACATATATATAGTATGGGCTACATGAAAGGCGAAGAACGTTATTCTACCTATTACGCTTTTCTTTCACTCTTCACTTTTTCGATGCTCGGTCTCGTGCTCGCCAGCAATATTTTTCAGATCTATATTTTCTGGGAATTGGTGGGCGTTTCTTCTTTCCTGTTAATTGGTTTTTATTACGACAAACCATCAGCAGTTGCGGCAGCGAAAAAAGCGTTCATCGTCACCCGTTTCGCGGATCTCGGATTTCTCATCGGCATTCTCATTCTCGCTTTCTACAGCGGCACGCTCGATTTCCAAACGCTTATCGAACGATTCACCACTAATTCTGAATATTACACTACCGTAACAGCAGCTTCGTTCATGGGCGTTTCCGCGCTCACCTGGGGATTGGTGCTCGTCTTCATCGGAGGCGCAGGAAAATCAGCGATGTTTCCGTTACACGTCTGGCTGCCGGATGCAATGGAAGGCCCGACACCGGTTTCTGCCTTGATCCACGCCGCGACAATGGTTGTTGCCGGCGTTTATCTCGTGGCAAGATTATTCCCGGTGTTCGCTTTGTCTTGTCCGCCGGCATTGAATGTGGTAACGTACGTCGGATTATTCTCTTCGCTTTTCGCGGCCATTATCGCATGTACACAAACAGATATTAAACGTGTGCTCGCCTACTCGACCATGTCGCAGATTGGTTTTATGATGTTTGCGCTTGGCGTTTCCGGTTACGGCGGCGAAGAAGGATTGGGCTACATGGCTTCGATGTTCCATTTGTTCACACACGCCATGTTCAAAGCATTATTATTCCTCGGCGCAGGCGCTGTCATTCATTATGTACACAGCAACGAAATGAAAGATATGGGCGGCTTAAGGAAATCAATGCCGGTTACACATTTAACTTTCCTTATCGCGTGTCTTGCTATTGCGGGAATTCCACCATTCGCCGGATTTTTCAGCAAGGAAGAAATTCTTGCAGCCTCATTTCATTCGAACAAGCTGGTTTTTGTTGTCGCGATCATTACGGCGGCAATCACAGCGTTCTATATGTTCCGTTTGTATTTCAGCATTTTCTGGAGCAAAGAGAAAACCGAATCGCACGCACATGATGCACATGATGATCACGCGCATGTGAAGCATGGTGAAGGAACAAAAACAATGTTGATCCCACTTATCATTCTCGGATTGCTCGCGATCGGGGCCGGATTTATTCCTTTCGGTCATTATGTTTCCAGCGATGGAAAAGGATTGGATACAGAATTCCACCTGATGTTCTCTATTGCGCCGGTAGTGCTTGCGCTTTGCGGAATTTTCCTTGCCTTATTCCTGTACAAAAAAGCAAATGCGCGTCCGACAAGGATTTCTGAAACGCTTAGCGGAATTTACCGTGCTGCCTACCGCAAATTCTACATCGACGAGATCTATTTATTCGTGACGAAAAAAATCGTTTTTAACCTCATCGGTCGTCCGGCAGCATGGATCGACAAAAACATTGTAGACGGCGCCATCAATCTTTCCGCTACCGTTGCAGAAAATTTTTCAGAAGCAATCCGCCCCGCGCAATCCGGAAAAGTGCAACAGTATGCAATCTGGTTTTTTGTGGGAGTGCTTGGCTTTGCAGTATTGTTCATCTATTTCTGGACCAACTGATCTTATTAAATGAATCTTACATTACTCATATTAATTCCGTTACTCACAGCAATAGTTATATTGACGTGTAAGAACCTGCAATCAGTTCGCTGGGTTGCTTTTATCGGTTCAATTATTCAGCTGGGACTTTCCGGATGGCTGTTATACGCCTACAACTTAGAAAGAGCGCTTGAACAAGGCGAACGTGCCCAGATGTTATTTGTTGAAAGACATTCCTGGTATTCGGCGCTGAACATTGAATATTACATCGGCGTAGATGGAATTTCAATCGCGATGATTCTGCTTACCGCATTTGTTGTTGCCGCCGGTGTGCTGATCTCCTGGAAAATGGAAAAACTCACGAAGGAATTTTTCTTCCTGTTAATGCTGCTAAGCGTTGGTGCTTATGGCTTCTTTATTTCGCTCGATCTTTTCACGATGTTCTTCTTCCTGGAAATTGCGGTGATTCCGAAATTCCTTTTGATCGGGATATGGGGCAGCGGAAAAAAAGAATACAGCGCAATGAAGCTTGCCTTAATGCTCATGGGCGGATCTGCTTTGGTGCTGATCGGAATTCTTGGTGTTTATTATAATACCAACGACGGTTTCGGTCATCACACTTTCGACATCCTGAAAATTTCGCAGCAGCATATTCCGGTAAGCCTGCAAACGTATTTCTTCCCGATCTTATTTACAGGCTTCGGCGTTTTCACTGCTATGTTCCCTTTCCATACCTGGGCGCCCGACGGACACTCTTCAGCACCGACTGCAGCTTCCATGTTCCTGGCCGGAATTTCAATGAAGCTCGGCGGTTATGGATGTCTGCGCGTAGCGATGTATTTAATGCCGGAAGGCGCGCACATGTATTCATGGGCAATTATTCTTGTCGCAACGATCGCAATCATCTACGGAGCATTTGCAACGCTGATGCAGAAAGATCTGAAATACATTAACGCGTATTCTTCTGTTTCCCATTGCGGATTTGTATTGCTCGGAATCGGCATGATGACGCATACTGCTTTCGTAGGCGCAGTGATGCAAATGGTATCTCACGGGTTAATGACAGCACTTTTCTTCGCCGCGATCGGCATGATGTACGAACGAACGCACACAAGGCAAGTTGCGCAGCTCGGCGGATTATTAAAAGTGATGCCATTCATCGGTGTGATTTTCGTGATTGCAGGTTTGTGCTCGCTCGGTCTTCCGGGATTAAGCGGATTTGCTGCGGAGATGACGGTGTTTATGGGTTCATGGCAGAATCCTGAAATGTGGCATCGTCTTGCAACTATTCTTGCCTGCGCTTCGATCGTGGTGACTGCAGTTTACATTCTGCGTGCAGCAGGATCTTCTGTAATGGGCCCGATCAAAAACGAAGAGTTCCGCAAATTGACAGATGCAAAATGGAATGAAAAGCTTGCGTCGGTGCTTTTGCTCGTCGCGATCTTAGCAATAGGAATGACGCCATTCTGGTTAATTGATCTTGTAGGACCGGATTCACAAATTATAATGGACCATCTTTCAAAAACAGGAGGTCTTTAAATTATGGGAAAAGAATTTTTCATCCTGATGAAACCGGAGCTGGGCTTAATGCTCATCATCTTCTTATTGCTTTTCCTGAAAATATGGGATGGCATTAAGGAGCGTTCCACTTTGCTTTCAATTGTGAATGTGCTGTTGCTTCTGAATTTTGCCGCTGGATTTTGCTGCAACCAGGAGGGCTGGCTATTCAGCGGAATGTACCACACGACCGATACAATCGTGCTGGAAAAAAACATTCTCGCGTTCGGCACACTGCTGATCTCCCTATTGGCGTGGGACTGGCTGAAGAAGCACGAGCACATGCTTGAATTTTACATCCTGCTGCTTTCAACATTACTTGGAATGGAATTCATGATCTCGTCAGGAAATTTCATGATGCTTTACCTCGGCTTAGAGCTTGCCACAATTCCGCTTGCCGCGCTATGCAATTTTGATCTCGATAAATTAAAATCGTCGGAAGCTGCTTTGAAAATGATACTTTCTTCCGCATTCGCTTCCTGCATTTTACTGTTTGGTGTGTCGATGGTTTACGGAACAACAGGCACACTTAATTTCTCGGAAATTCCATCACATCTCGATGGCGGAATGCTGCAGATGCTCGCGTTCATTTTTATTTTCATCGGATTTGCGTTTAAGCTTTCCGTTGTTCCTTTTCATTTCTGGACAGCGGATGTGTACGAAGGTTCACCGGTTGCAGTTACTGCCTATTTATCCGTCATCTCAAAAGGTGCGATCGTTTTTGTGTTCGTCACAACGCTGATGAATCTTTTCAGCACCATGGGCACGAGCTGGTACCACATGCTTGTCATTTCAATTGTGATGACAATCACTGTCGGAAATTTATTCGCAATGCGGCAGGATAATATCAAGCGGTTCCTTGCCTTCTCATCCATTACGCAGGTAGGATATATTTTACTCGGACTTACCAACGGAAACATAGCCGGCTCAGCGTCCGCGATCTATTTCCTTGTGGTTTACATTTTCTCCAACCTCGCGGCATTCGGTGTGATAAGTATGGTGATCGAACAAACCGGCAAAGAATACATTTCTGATCTCAATGGTTTTTATAAAAACAATAAAGTCGCAGGATGGGTATTGGCGCTTGCGTTGTTTTCATTGGCAGGAATTCCACCAACAGCAGGGTTTTTCGGAAAAATGTTTTTGGTAACAGCCGGTGCTGCAAAAGGAAATTACCTTCTTCTCGCTTTTGCATCAATGAACATGGTGGTTTCTTTGTTCTATTACCTGCGTGTCGTCAAAGCGATCTTTATCAATGAAAATGAAAGTCCGATGGAAAAGATCAGGGCCAGCTTCCCTGTGAAAATGGCGTTGGGCATTTGTATGCTCGGTATCATCGCCACCGGATTTTACAGCGGCATTTACGATTATATCGTTTCCATGCTTCAATAAAAACACAGGAAACAATGGCTCTTAATCCAAATCATGCGTTCGAAGAATTAGATGGAATAAAATGTTCCATCGTTGAAAAAAACTGCACACCTGAACGTGCAGCCTTCCTGAAAGATCTTCTTGAGTTCAATAAATTCACTGTTGTAGTGGTAAAAAGTCCGCCCCCAAAAGTCGCGGCCCCGAAACCTGCACCGCCATTAGCAGAAGGAGAAGTTGCGCCCCCCCCGCCGCCTGCGCCGCCTGCTCCACCAGAAACATTTATTGTTGGCGTTTCTGATATTACATTCAACCCGGTAAGCGCCGTTTACAACAAGGAACTACAGACCCCTTCCCGCCAGTTTGTTGATGCTAAATTCTGGAAACAAGAGGCCGAAGCGCCATCGAAGCAAAAATGGTATTGGGAAAAATGAGGAAATATTTCCCCGCTGAAGGAAAATGTTTTTTCTTATATTTGATCTTAGAAACATAAAGATTTTATTCTCATAAAATCTTTACCGGACGTGACCAGTTTTAGTAGTTATTAAACAGCAGGCATTTTAAGTGTCTGCATTTATTTTGCAAGTCCCCAGCTGCGAGATAGATAGAACAAAATGACAATATGGGGGACCTCTACGCTTTACGAATGGAATCCGAATTGAAACATAATCAATTCATTCATCTCCTTAATTCCATTCCGGGGATGGTAGCTTACACTGATATAAATTTAAAATTCGCTTTTGTCAACGAGGCTTATGCAAGCTGGTTTGGTAAAACCACCGCGGAGTTTACAGGAAAACATTTAACAGAAATTTTCGGCGAAGAAGAATTAAACTTTATTTACCCGAAAGTTCAGGCTGCTTTACGTGGCGAAAAACAACAGTTTTTTAAAACCCGCCGCAACCCGACTGGTGATCGTGCGCTGGAAATAGTTTATACGCCTGATATAAAACCTGACGGACAAATTCCGGGGTACACTATTTTCATCAATGACATAACACACATAAGCGCAGTTGAGAAAGAGCTGCAACGCAAGTCATATGAGCTGGAAGATTATGTTGATAACGCCAGCATCGGCCTTCACTGGGTAAATGCTGACGGAATTATTATCTGGGCAAACCGTACCGAGCTTGAAATGCTTGGCTATGAACCACACGAATACATCGGAAAGCATATTTCCGATTTTCATGTTCACGAGCACACCATCACAGATATTCTGACACGGCTTACGAAAAATGAAACGTTGAATAAGTATGAATCTGTTCTGCGTTGCAAGGATGGTTCTGTGCGTTATGTTCACATCAATTCCAATGTGCTTTGGGAGGATGGGAAATTTATCCATACACGCTGCTTCACGATCGATATCACAAACGAAAAATTGCTCTATGATGAGCTGGTTCAAAGTGAAGCCAGGCAACGCAGCTTAATTGAAAGTATGCCTACTGCATTTTATACCTGTGATGCTGAAGGAAGACTTACCTTTTACAATAAAGCCGCTGCCGAGCTTTGGGGTCGTGAACCTGAAATTGGACAGGAGTTCTGGTGTGGTTCATGGAAAATATTTACACCTGAAGGAAAACGTGTTGAACTCGATAGTTGTCCGATGGCAGTAGCACTACAAACGGGTGTTCCTGTAAGCGGAGTTGAAATTGTTGTTGAGAGGCCAAATGGAGATAAAAGAAATGTGCTGCCCCATCCCAAGCCGATCTATGATTCAAAAGGCACTATTACCGGGGCGGTGAATATGTTGATTGACATTACAGATTTTAAGCTTTCGCGCCAGGTGCTCGATGAAAGTGAAGCGCGTTTCAGGAATGTTGCCGACCATGCTCCTATGCTTGTCTGGATGTCAGATGAAAATGGAAGCGGCGCATTCATAAACAAGACTTTTCTTGAGTACCTCGGCCTTTCTGCATCGGAAGAATTCCTTCGCAATACATGGACCGATCATATTCATGCTGACGATTATGAAAATGTAATCCGTGTGTTTGACGAAGCAATTCAAAAGAAAGAATCTTACACCCTTGAACTCCGGATAAAGGAAGCTGCCACCGGAGAATACCACTGGTTTTTTGCCAAAGGAATTCCACGTTACGTCAGGAAAGGAGTTTTTTCCGGGTTCATGGTTACAGCGGTTGATATTGATGAACGGAAAAAGACCGAAAAATCGATTCTCGAAAGTGTTGAGCATATTCATTTCCTTGCTGACACTATGCCGCAAAAGGTATGGACAGCATTGGCAAATGGTTCGATCACTTACATGAATATTCCGTGGATAGAATATTCCGGCATCACCCTGGATGAATTCAGAAGGTCAGGCTGGAAATCCATCACCCACCCTGATGATCTTGAGCTTTGCGATACAAAATGGGTGCGTTCCATACAAACGGGAGAGCCTTTTGAGAATGAGCATCGCTTCCGCCGCATGGATGGAGAATTCCGCTGGCATTTAAGCCGGAGCATTCCTCAGCACAATGCAAAGGGAGAGATTATTCTGTGGGTAGGAACTGATACAGATATCGACGATAAAAAACGCGCGGAAGAAGAATTGATCCTCGCAAATAAGATTGCGGAATATTCGCTTTTGAAAAGAGATAAGGCGCTGCGCGAATTGATGGAAACGAAAAAGAAAGTGGAAGAGATCATGCGTGTGAAAGAACAATTCCTTTCCAACATGAGCCATGAGATCCGTACACCAATGAACGCGATTGTCGGATTTACAGATCTTATTCTCAAAACCGGCCTTTCATCCGAACAAAAACAATATACTGACGCCATCAAAACTTCCGGTGAAAACCTGCTTGTCATCATCAATGACATCCTTGATTTTTCGAAGCTGGAAGCCGGTGGAATTACATTCGAAAAAATTGATTTCAAGCTTTCGCAGGTTCTGGCAACGATGACCGATCTGATGCTTCCGAAATCCACTGAGAAAAATATCAAGCTATCCGTTGTCATTGATAAAAAGATCCCGGACAACCTGATCGGTGATCCTACGCGATTAAACCAGATCTTATTGAACCTTGTAGGCAACGCAATCAAATTCACAGAAAAAGGCGAAGTGCAGACAACTATAGATCTTGTCACGGACAATGACGATTTAATAGAGCTGTATATTTCCGTGCGCGATACCGGCATAGGTATTCCACTGGAAAAGCTTACCACCATCTTCGAACCTTTTACACAGGCTACAAGCGAAACCACAAGAAAATATGGCGGCAGCGGATTAGGATTGTCTATTGTACGACAGTTTGTTGAGCGGCAAGATGGAAGCGTCGCAGTTGACAGCACAGTAGGAAAAGGTTCAACATTCTCTTTCCGCCTGACATTCGGAAAGAACATGCAGGTGATACAGCCTGTTAGTGCCACGCCTGAATTGTTTGAAAACGACACGTATGCTGTGCAAGGTCTGAATATACTTTTGGTGGAAGACAATGAGCTTAACCAGATACTTGCTACAAAAGTTCTGACAGGCTGGAACTGGAATGTAGATCTTGCGGAAAACGGGAAGATCGCGCTGGATAAAATAGCGGATGCCGACTTTGATCTTATCCTGATGGATATACAGCTCCCGGAAATGGATGGGTATGAAGCTACCCGCAGAATAAGAACAACACTTAAAGCGCCGAAGTGCAATATTCCGATCATGGCGATGACCGCTCATGCGATGTCATCTGAAGAACGCAAATGTTATGAAGCCGGCATGGATGGTTATATTTCGAAACCATTTTCATCTAAAGTGCTTTATACAAGAATCGTCACCATCTTAAACAATGTGGAAAATCCGAATGTGCGCGTGAAGCGAAAAAGCTCCGGTACGTCAAACAATTAAGTAAGCAAGCGTGATTAAAAAGATTTATGCAGAAATCTAAACCCAAAAAGAAAGTCAGGCCGGGAATTAAACAACGCAAGCCCGGGCTTGAAGAGCGTATGGTGCCGTTGCCGGTTGATGAATCGGAATTAATTCTTCCTGAGAAAAAATTTGAAGGTAAAACGGTTTTTATTACCGGTGGCGACAGCGGTATCGGTCGTGCGGTGGCGATTGCTTTTGCCATGCAGGGAGCAAATATTGCCATCAGCTTTCTTCCGAAAGAAAAATCCGATGCGTTAATCACAAAAGAAAGAGTGGAATCTTTCGGCGTGCAATGCCTGTTGCTTCCCGGCAATATCGGCAACGAGCAGCATTGCAAAAAAATAATTTCGGAAACGCACCGTGTATTCGGAAGCCTGGATGTGCTGATCAATAATGCGGGAGTTCATTATCCTAAAAAATCAATCACGGAGATCAGCGCAAAACAGCTGAAGGAAACATTTGAAATAAATATTTTTTCGATGTTTTATCTCGTGAAAGCTGCACTACGCTATCTCAGGGAAGGTTCGTGCATTATAAATACAGCAAGCGTTACGGCATACCGTGGCAGTCCTCACCTGCTCGATTATTCCGCCACCAAGGGCGCAATCGTTTCTTTCACACGATCGCTGTCCGCTTCATTGGCTCAAAAGAAGATCCGTGTGAATGCAGTAGCGCCGGGCCCGGTGTGGACTCCCCTGATCGCATCAAGTATGCCCCCGAAAGAGATCGCGACATTCGGAAGCGACGCACCGATCGGAAGGGCCGCGCAACCATTTGAAATGGCGTCAAGCTATATTTTTCTTGCATCACCTGAATCTCTTTTTATTAACGGCCAAGTGATTCATCCGAATGGTGGAGAAATCATAAACGGGTAAAAGCAAAAAGCGCGGATTAAAACCCGCGCTTTTGCTTTTAGCCGATGACTTACTTATTTTTTCTTGTTGTCTTTCATCTCTTTTGTCTGATCACGGGCTGTTGTCGCCATGTCAAGATGTGTGCGCAGCATTGGAAGCGCTGTTGCAAATGCATTTTTGATCTCAGGATCGTTCACTTTGTTTGTTGCTTTTTCACACATGTCGATCGCGTCTTTATGCATTTTCACTGTTTTATCTGTGTAGGCCGCATCAAGATCAATTCCTGTTTCTTCAGCAACATCGTCGATATCATCCTGCTGCATGTTGGTCAGCTGGGTCGGCAAGGAGATCTGGTGTTTTTCAGCAAGCGCGCGCATGTCATTATTCATCGCAGTATGCGCGGTGATCATCATTGTTGCAGTGTTTTTTGCTTCCTGTGTGGTAAGGCGGTCTTTTACACGCTCAGCCAGCTGAATCTCAAGCATACCATCAGCATAAGCATCCACAACATATCTTGCATCAACTTCATCAGCGCGTACGAATTTTTCTTCGTTGCGTTTTTCAGCATCCTTCTCCGTATTGGTTTCAGAATCATCGGTCCGTGTGCAGGAAGGTGTTGCAAGTGCGAGTGTTGCAAGTAACATAATCGAAGACAATTTAATGAGCTGGTTCATAGTTGTTTTATTTTAGTTTATAGTTAATTACTCCGTTAAAGCTTCCGCGTTGATTTTATTTTCAGCAATAGACGTCAATGTGCTGTCCGCTGTTTTTTCTTCATCGAGGGTCTGCAGCATAAGTTCAGCGGCATCGTCATGACCGAGAAGCATTGCCAGCTGTATCAATCCGCCATACGACGCGATCTCATAATGTTCGGCTTTTTGCGCGCCGATAATCAGAGCGACATCGCGTGTATAGGTATCGTCTTTGGTATCTTCAATAATTCCATCTACTTCTCTTGTTATTCCGTCCATGGCATCGCATTTTTTCGCCTCTGGTTTTTCTCCGACCATTTCAAACACTTCTTCAAGTCTTGAAACATGATCTTCAGTTTCGGAGCGATGTTCCAGGAAAGCTTCCTTGAGCTCTTGTGTTGTAGCTTCTTTTGCCATTTTCGCAAGTGCCTTCACAAGATGTTTTTCCGCCCAGTAAAGATCCTTCAGCTCGTCAAGAAAGAATTTCTTTAGCTGAGTACCCTGTGTAGCAGCAACACTTCTGGAATTGCCATTGGAAGGAACCTTAGATTTTCTATCGGAATCAGTAGCAGACTTTCCGTTTATTGATGCGTGGCTTTTAGAAGCGACGGTTTTCGCTGAGCTTGCCCGTACGTTTCGTGCAGCAGACTTTCCTTTGGAAGAAGTTGCTGTCTTTTTAGATTTCTTTTCCATGCCATTACTTTTGTGTGCAATCCATATTAAGAAAAACTATGCCAATAACAGATTGTAAGTGAAATGATGCTATGTGTATATTTTACCTGAGGAAAAATTTTTCCACAACTACTTTTTCTGAGGAAATTATTTCACACCGCTGTACTTTCTATCAATTAGTGTTGCGAACGTGGAAGCATTCTCATACGCGGCATTTGCAGCCGTATTATTGAAATAAATGTTACAGCTTTCCACTGTTCCAGGAATGTTTTTGACAAACATTTTTAGTTTATCCAGGGAATAAGAGGATTTAAATAATTCAGGAACGCCATGAAGCCGGAGGTAGGATTTCGAACCAGTGGCAACAAATTCCGGCTGGAGTCCGGGATAATCTACATTGCAAAAAATAATTCCGGATTGACTGAACTGTTTAAATACTTTCTCATTCCACCAGGAGCTGTGACGAAATTCAATCACATTTCTCGATGACGGCGGTACAGTATCGAATACATGGTCCAGGTTTTCGGGAGAGTATGCGAATGTAGGAGGTAGCTGAAAAAGCAGCTTGTCAAATTTTTCTTCCAGCCCTTTTTCAAGCAATGCGGAAAATTCGAGCACAAACGCTTTTGCGTCTTTCATCTTCAGGATATGCGTAATATACCGGCTCGCTTTGGCTGAAAATTTAAAATCGCCCGGTGTCATTCTCGCATATTTTTTAAGATTTTCAATCTTAGGCTGCCGGTAAAAAGTGCCGTTCAACTCTACAGAATCAAAAACAGAGCTGTAATAATTTAACCATTTGGAAGTGCCTAAATCTTCCGGATAAAATTTCCCTTTCCATTCCGGATAATAATAACCCGAGCACCCGATTTTGAATCCAGTCATACACAAAGCATTTATTTAAGCCGATCAAACCCCGTGCAGAAAATTTTCATGAACGCATAAACTTATATGGTGTGATTCAAAATGTTAAATGTGAAAATCATCATCAGTTTGTGAATAAAATTCCACAACTATTTTTAGTCATTCCCCTTCCGCACTCACACTTTCTATGAGAATCAACACATTATACTCCATTTTTTCTCTGGCATATTTTTTAGTCTTATTATGAACGAATAATTCTTCTATTTCTTATTATCTTAAATCTTTACGACATGTCAAACAACAAGAACAGAAAAGATGACCGCGATGAAAAAAAATCCGGTTATGGTAATGATTCCACCAGCAACACATTAGAATCTAAATCAGGTACAACTGATTCAAAAGATACAACAAGCACCAGCGGATCAACCGAGTCTGATACAGATTCGGCTGATTATCTCAGCTCAACAGGAAAAACAACAAGCTCAACAGATTCATCAAACACAACAGGATCTAACACAAACAAGCAGTCAGGCTCTAAAACTTCAGGAACAGGCAGCGAAAGCGAAAAGGAAGAAGATGACGATGAAGTAACAGGACAGAATAACGACAAATTCAACCGTAGCGAAAAATCAGGACGTGGTTCTGATCAAAACAGTCAGTACGGACAGAATCAGAATGCAGGGCAGTACGGACAGAATCAGAATTCCGGTTATGGTAATCAGTCTGGACAAAACCAGAATTCAGGTTATGGTAACCAGTCTGGACAAAACCAGAATTCCGGTTATGGTAACCAGTCTGGACAAAACCAGAATTCAGGTTATGGTAACCAGCATGGGCAAAGCCAGAATTCCGGTTATGGTAATCAGTATGGACAGAATCAGAATTCCGGTAATGGCCATCAAAATCAGAATTCTGGTTACGGAAGCCAGAATGCTGGTTACGGAAACCAATATGGCGGAATGAACACCAACTCCGGTGGATTTACTGGCGAGCAAGGTTCTGGTTATGGCCAATACGGTCAGCAGGACGAAAACCAATACGGATCACAAGGCTACAGCAATCAATTCCGTGGCCAGGAGCAAAACCGTGGTGGTTACAACCAGTCTTATGGCGGTCAGCAATACGGGGGACAGTCTCACGGTCAGAATCGTGGACAGAATGAATCTGGCAATGATAATAACCGCGGTTACAATCGTGGTGGACAAACATCCGGCAGCCAGAATTCACAGCCATGGGGCCGCAACCAGTCTGAAAACCGTTTCGGCGATTTCGGAAATGACAATTACGGCAGCGGTTATGGCAGCCAGGGTTCCGGAGAGCGTGGTGGAAACTACGGTGGTGGAAACTTTGGTGGAAACTCCGGTGGTAACGAACGTGGATCGAATCGCGGAGAAAATCGTGGACAGAACTATGGCTACGAAAACACCAGCCGTTCGAATTACGGATCCGGAAATTCGGGTTACCAGGGCGGTCGCGGTTACCAGGGTCGTAATGATGACGACAATTACGGAAGCTCAGGTTATGGCGAAAACCGTTATAACCATGAGTCATCTTATGGCCAAAACCGCAACGATCGTGACGAGCGCGGTGGTGATGACAACGGATATGAAAGCCGTGGCAGAAATTCTGATTCTGAGCGCAACGATTCTGATCGCCGCGGATCTTCTTCAGAAGGTTCTGGCCGTCGCAACAACCGTAACAAACGTAATCAGCGCTAAATTATAAGCAGCTATAATAAAAGCCCCCGGAAATAAAACCGGGGGCTTTTATTCACTCTTACAAAATTAATTTTATGAAAAATAATAGTGAGCCTTTTGAAACGCGCGGGCATGATCTGTCGGGTTCTGCATCACTTGAATTTTATGATATGGATAATTTTCAGTCGTTCGCTACCCGCGCATTGGGTTACGACCCTGATCGTTTTGATCCGGTAGCACTGAAAATTTTCATCTCCGGCCCTAACCCGGTGGTAACGCTTTTCGCTGTTGATAAGGCAGCACAGGAAAATGGCAATATTCCAAAGGACAAGCTGCCGGTAAAAAAATTCAAAGTAAGAATTACCTGGCCGGATATTTTCAAATTTGTAAAATCCTTCGACATTGTTGTTTCTGATGGAACATACGATATCAAGGATATGGTTGTAGGAAACAAGTAAATCTTTGCAAATTTATTTTGGTAAAAGTATTTTAAGAGACGATAGCATGTAAATGCTTATGTAGTATGATAAAACATTCAGCCCGGCACAAAATGCCGGGCTGAATGTTTATTTGTAAGTTGAGAATTTTTAAGCACATCATTTTCGTGCCTTTAAGCCCGGTTTATTTTATGCTCTGTCTTTTTTCCGATCTCTTCTACCTCTTTGATAAAATTGGTAGTGGTTTCTTCCGAATAAGCTCCATAAGCGTCCGTAAGAAT
This sequence comes from Bacteroidota bacterium, assembly GCA_030855855.1. Lineage (GTDB taxonomy): Bacteria > Bacteroidota > Bacteroidia > Palsa-965 > Palsa-965. The sequence goes on from JALYQL010000164.1 coordinate 14,070, forward strand.
TCCTTTTACACCATCAGTAGTTTCGATCGCATACAGAATAGAGCTGTCGCCAGGATCGCTGGTGCCTTCAAACCTGTAAAAGTTGGCAATGCGAACTTCCACCGGGGCGTAATATTTATTCGCATCCGGTGCAAACAGCAAATGATCCTTTACAATAAAATTTTCCTTGAATCCGTCTTTCTGTATCACGTTAATCACCTCTGACAAGGTTTTCATTTTATGTGGAGTTTCCATAGCGCTGTTTTTATTTATTAGTAATTATTAAAGACGAGCTGAGCTGATTTTATCTGTAACAGTGCGCATCCATCCGAGAAAAGGCAGCTGTACAATTCTGTTTTTTTTGAGATGTGATTTGAGGTAGTCAATATTCGTGCTGCCTGTATCTACGATAGCTTCATTGAGCTGCCGAATGGTGATGCCCCATTTTTTTGACCAGTATTGTAATTCCACAACACTTTCCGGGTGTAACTCTGAGTTTTTCTGGCTGAAGAAATTCATAAAATTATTTTTTTGGATTGATGCCTTCTTTCTTTACCAAATCTGACGCATGGATCTTGTGGTAGTGCAGATCTTCATTCGCCGGCCCGTTGATCACCTCGCCTTTACTTGTGAAACGACTTCCGTGACAGGGACAGTCCCAGCTTTTTTCATCCCGGTTCCACTTGATGATGCAGCCAAGATGAGTACATTCTGCTCCGACAATATGAAGCAGGTTTGCCTCATCGCGGTATGCGCCATACTTTTTTCCATCGATCTCAACGATTTTTCCTTCACCGCCCGGAATACTTTCTAGCGTATCATCGGGATGCGTCGGGCGTTTTTTCAGGTAAGAAGATAAGCCACCAACAAAATCTCCGATCAGCACTTTTCCTGCTTTCAATTTGAAACGTGAAGGGCTATAAATCTTTTCATATTTATTCGGACGCTCATTAATCAGGTCCGTGATAAGCATTCCCGCAATCGTTGCGTAAGTCATTCCGTTTCCGGAATCGCCAGTAACGATGTAAATATTCTTTTTATCCATCGGACTTCTGCCGATATATGCAAGCGAATCGAACGGGTACATCACCTGGCCTGACCACTGGTAAACCACATCCTCAATCGGAAAGCGATCTCTCACCCAGTTTTCAAGAATTGCATAGCGGTCAGATTCAAGCGGAATCTGGCTGTCATCACTTAAGCCGGTAGCATGATCTTCGCCGCCGCAAAGCAGCAGATCAAAATCCTCATCCAGGTTTTGCAGGCGCACATAATGATAGGCTTCGGAGGAATTCTCCTGGTCGCCGGTATCCCACCACAATGCTTCTTTTACCACATCTTTGCGGATCCGGGCGCCAATGAGATAGCTACGATAAGCGGATTGTTTAATGGGAATAATAAATTTATTATTGATCGGAGCGTTCGTCGCAATTACAATATGTTTTGCATCGATCCTGAAGCCTTCTTTTGTGAGTATGCCGCTTTCATCAATTTCAGCGGCATGTGTTTCCGTGAAAATTTTACCGCCATGTGTAATAATTGCTGTTGCAAGAGTGCGGATATAATTTAACGGATGAAATTGCGCCTGGTTTGCAAAACGCAGACAAGGGCCCGGTACATTATTTATTCCGGGGATGTCCTGTAGTTCACAAACTTCAAGACCTGCTGCACATGCTGCGTCCAGTTCCTTTTTTAAAGATTCAGGCTTATCGGTGGGATGCAAAAACAGGTAGCCGTAAACTCTTTGAAAATCACATTTGATTGCTTCAGTATTGACTACTGTTTCGATGAAATCAATTGCCTTACGATGGCTTTCAGCTATCAGCTTTGTGTCCTCTTTTCCGTACAGTTTTTCAAGCTCGTAATAACGCGTGTCGAGTGCAGAGGCAAGATGTGCGCTTGTACGGCCGGTTTCACCACTGCCGATAAATCCGTCTTCCACCATCGCGACAGTTTTCCCTGAACGTAATAGATTGTATGCGATACTGATGCCGGCAATACCACCGCCAACAACTACTACATCTACACTTAGATTTTCGTCGAGCTTTTCAAATGAAAGTGCTTGTGCTGAATCAAGCCAGAAAGTAGTATTGTTCCCGGAAGTAGTTTTTCCGTTTTTTATATTTGTCATTGGCTTTTTCTTAGGGTTTAATAATCTGGTTTTAGTATGCAAAAACAATTCCCTGATCCAATTCATTAGTAAATGTGATGATTACACCTTCTTTCGCGTCGCACACTGCGTATATAGTCCCCGTAGTGTTGATCTTTTTCCCCACTACGGAGATTGCGCGCTTTCCCATCACTCAATCCTTTTTATAAAGGTGCTGGCAGTTTTCACAGAAAAAGCTTCTCCTCTGCCCTTCTCCGGTCGCGCGGAGCTTTACTTTCGCTTTGCATCTCGGACATGATTTGGCTCTGTAGATGAGCCAGTTTTTCTTTAATTCAAACATTTTTTTCCATTTATAAAAATCAAAACAATAGTTCCTCGCTTCCTTCACAAGCGCTTTTCTCTTAGGCAAAGTCAATGCCATTATCTCCGATTCGGGATGGACCTTTATACGGTATAAAACTTCGTTCTTTATTATATTTCCGACGCCGGTAAAAATGATCTGGTTCATCAGCACATCACAAACCATTCGTTCTTTTTTCTCTTTTAACGTTGCCAGGGCTTTTTCCAGATTCCATTCTTCAGACATCGTATCGGTTTCCCAATTATAGTAGTCATGCACATCGCCGTCGACGATCTTTACAGAACAGGTATAGAAATTCAGCACATCGTTTTTAAATTTCATACTAAGCCGGGGCGATGAATTTTCTTTTTCAACATTTACACGGTACGAGCCGAACATGAGTAAATGAATACGCACGTAAAAATCTTTGAAACAGATCAGGAAATGTTTTCCCCAACTTTTAAAGTCAATCACTTCCTGGTTCAGCAGGCGATCCTTAGCTGTTTTTGTATTTCCGCTGCTACCAATTATTTTCTTTCCATAAAAAAGCTGTACTTCTTCCCGGAGAATAACAATCGAAGGACCTTCAGGCATTCTTATTCGGGATTAGTATCGTTACACATTCCGGGTGCAGCAGAATTATCCATGCTCAAACGCATTTCAGCTCTTGTGCCGTCATCAGGCCGTATGAGAATTTCTTCTTGAATTTCAGGGACTGGAATATAAGGAGCCGGGCTGTATTCTTTATTTACAATACTGCTTTTCCATGGTCGGGTGCAGCTTATAAAAAGAATAATCATGAGCACAGCACATATAATTTTTAACAGTATAGAGTCCATTGTTAATTATTTTTTCAGATTAAAAGCCAAATTATATGCCAGATAGAAAAGCCATTGAAATTTCCGGAATAGCATTTTAAAAAACAGTCAATCCTACATCTGTCACTTTTTTTGGCATGGAGTTTTCATTCCAGAAACACAACAAATATTAAATCATATGGCACGCGCACTCTGGACAGGAGCTATCAGTTTTGGATTGGTAAATATTCCCGTGAAATTATTATCGGCTGTACAGGATAGCACGCTCGATCTTGATATGCTGGATTCGAAAGATCATTCTAACATCCGTTTTAAACGGGTGAATGAAAGCACAGGGCGTGAAGTAAACTATAATGATATTGTAAAAGGTTATATGCTGAATGACAAATACGTTATCCTGAAACCGGAAGATTTTGTAAATGCAGATGTAGAAAAAACTAAAACAATCGATATTCAGAATTTTGTAAATGAAGAGGAGATCGAAAGTATTTATTTTGAACAGCCCTATTATTTGCAACCGGACAAGTCGGGCGAAAAAGCTTACGGACTGTTGCGCGATGCATTAAAGAAATCAGGGAAAGTTGGACTGGCGACATTTGTGCTTCGCAATAAAGAGGGCCTTGTTATCATTAAGCCTTATGATAAAGTAATTGTGCTTAACCGGATCAGGTTCCAGGAAGAGATCCGTGATATAAAGGAAATTGCTACTCCGGCGGCGACGAAAGCTAAAAGTCCTGAACTGACAATGGCAATAAAGCTTATTGATCAGCTGACCTCCAGGTTCGACATTACAAAGTATAAGGACACGTACACAGAAAAACTTTTAAAGATCATCAAAGCGAAAGCAAAATTAAAAGGAAAACAAAAACTGAAAATCCCTCCTACTCTCAAAGTAGTTCATACAAAGAAGGACGATCTTATGGATGCTTTAAAAGCAAGTCTGAGCAAACGGAAAAAAGCCTCCTAAAATAAGTAGTGCACAAAATCCGTTTTAATCGTTTAATTTTTTCAATGCTTTCATTATATCCTGGCCTTTGCCTAAAACCGGCTTCCAGAGATCTCCGACTTTTTCAATCCGTTTGATAATATTTTTTATAGTGTAATCAGCCGGATTGAGTTTTGAATTTACTTCCTTCCAATCCAGCGGAGTTGAAACAGTACCGCCTGGCCGCGGGCGCGCGGAATAAGGAGCGGCAAGCGTTTGTCCTTTGTTATTCTGGAGAAAATCGAGATAAACTTTCTTTTTTCGTTTGGATGGGCTGCGCACGATGCTTGTTGTTTCCGGCAGCTGCTCATTCACCATGTGTGCGATCAGCTCAGCGAAAGTTTTGGCGGTTTTATAATCATACTTTGCACCCAGCGGAATGAATATATGTAAACCTGTCGCTCCTGATGTTTTTACGCAGCTGCTGAGGTCCATTTTTTCTAACGTTTCTCTTACTGCAAGCGCTGTTTTTACGACTTCAGTAAAAGCAATGTCTTCCGGATCAAGATCAATTACTACCCAGTCGGGGTAATCTTCTTTCGTGATACGTGAATTCCACGGATTGATTTCGATGCAGCCGAGGTTGGCCATATAAAGTAAAGTCGCTTTATCATTACAAATGAGGTAGTCGATCATTTTCTCATTAGAAGTCGAATAAACCTGTTTAGTGATCAGCCATGAAGGCACTTTTTCCGTGTCTACATCTTTCTGGTAAAATGAAGATTTGCCAATTCCATTCGGAAAACGGTTCATTGACTGCGGCCTGTCTTTGAGATAAGGCAAAATATATTCGCTTACGGCATTATAATGTGTGATGAGGTCACCTTTGGTATATTTTTCTTTGGGCCAGTAAATTTTATTTTGATTGGTAAGATGCAAAACTGTTTTGCCGACTTTAAGATCGTACTCTTTTTCGGTTGAGAGCTTGGATGTGGCAATGCTTTTAGATTCTCCGTTATCCTTTGCCGGCTTTTCTATCTTAGCCTTTTCTTTTTTTACGGCTGCTTTTTTCTTCAAAATTATAGGTGAGGCTGTTTTTCCGGACGTTGATTTCTTTGCCATGTTGTTATTGGATGTTTTTTCGCGGGTTACATCTTCTGCTTTTTTGTCGGCTCTTAATCCAAGATAAACCGGGTGACGGAGGTGGCCATCTTTTGTCCATTCAGTAAATTTCACCTGGCATACAATGCGCGGTTTGATCCACTGTACTTTTCCACTGAGCGGAATTCTTTCTTTAAAAGGTGAAGTATTTGTAAAGAATACTTTGGCTTTTCCGTACAACATGCCTAATGTTTTTACAGCGAAGCCGGTTCCACAATTTCCTGCGTAAATTAATTTTCCGTCTTTGTAATAGCCAAGCAGCAGCGCTCCGAAAAACTCACGCGATCCTTGCGGAGCAGTAAATCCGCAAATGATCATTTCCTGCTGCTGGTTGATTTTTATTTTTAGCCATTCACCCGAGCGGCGAGAAATCCTGTAAGGGCTATTTGCATTTTTAGCCATAATGCCTTCGAGGTTCTTTTTTAGCGCAGCTTTATAAAAAGAAATTCCTTTGCCTGCAATATGCTCTGAATAGATGATTTTTTTAAAAGCATATTTTTCTAGCAGCAGCTTCAGCAGATTTTTTCGTTCAATCAACGGCACGTCGTAAAGATCATGACCATTCAAATGGAGAATATCAAAAACGTAATATTTCAAATTCACGTTTGTATTCCCGGTATTTTGCAGAAGCTGAAATTCTGAGCGTCCTTTGGAATTTTCGACTACAACTTCACCATCCAGTAAAACTACCTGCTCAATATTTTCAAGCTCCTTTATGATGGAAGGATACGCCTCATTGAAAGATTTCTGGTTCCTGCTATACAGCTCTGCTTGCTGGTCAGCAACGGAAGCCAGCGCTCTGTAGCCATCGAGCTTCACTTCAAAAATCCAGCCTTCGTCGTCAAAAGGCTGCTCACCTACTTCAGCGAGCATTGGTTTTATCTTTTCAGCGCTTTTTTTTTTGATCGTTCCGGCAGTCTTTGATTTTGATAATGAAATCTTTTCGGCTTTGGTTTTAGATTTTGTCCCTGCTTTTGTTTTCGGAGCGTCACCGGATTTTTCCAAACTTAACTTGAGAGTTTTGCTTGCTGTTTTGCTTGGACTCTTTTTGGTTAATCCTTCGAGCGTCTGGCGTGAAATAACAGATTTGTTTTTTTTCAGCACATCATCGTAGCCTGCATGTTTATCCTTTTTTTTCAGCAGCAACCAGGCATTTTCCTGCCGTCCATGCATTTTTACCAAAGCAAATTCGCCTTTCAGTTTTCTGCCTTGCAAAACAAATTTGAGATCGCCTTTTTTCAACCCCTGCAATAATTGCTTCTCACCGGTTTCTCCTTCCTCCGCACCCGCTGCGTGGTACGTTCCATTATCCCACACGATTACATTGCCTGCGCCATAGTTTCCTTCCGGAATAGTTCCTTCAAAATCTTTATAGTCGTAAGGATGATCTTCCACCATCATGGCAAGTCGTTTATCACCCGGGTTAAGACTTGGACCTTTGGGCACCGCCCAGCTTTTAAGCACGCCATCCATTTCCAGCCTGAAATCGTAATGCAGGTGAGAAGCCGCGTGCTGCTGTATGACAAAAATTAATTTACCTGGTGAATTTTTCGACTTGCCTTTCGGCTCTGTAGTGTTATTGAAAACACGTTTTTTATTGTATGCGGAAAGTGTCATAAATCGCAGATAAAAAATAAGGGAATGAAGCAAATACAATCTGAAACAATGCTCTACGTTGTTTCAACGAAACCTATCCAATAATGTAAGCTCCATTCCCCTGGTGGTATTAACAGGAATAGTTCAATGAATATCATGCCAAGCGTTTTTCCATAATGCTGATATAAACGTTCAATAGCAGGCGGAGTGATATTTTCCCAAATCGTAAATAATATTCCACAGGATGACTTGCAGATAAATCTCTGTTTACTTTTTGATGGCAACAGAAACAAGTGAAAAAAAGTGATGATCACAGAATGAAAAGCAGAAATATTTTTATCCTGAAATACCAGAGAATACGATCATGGCACTATAGTTTCAATTAAACTGGAAAAATATCTACTAACTAAAAAAATAAAATCATGAGCAACCTTCTGTATGTTATAGCAGTTATTTTAATTATTTCCTGGGCGGTAGGATTCTTCGCTTACAGCGCAACAGGTCTTATTCACATTTTATTAGTGATCGCGGTTGTTGCCGTTATCCTTCGCTTAATCCGCGGTAAGGATCCGGTTTAGACCAGCCAGTATAAAGAAGGAGCCGGTTCAAGGCAACCGGTTCCTTTTTTGTCCTGACCACACAATTGGGGAATATTTTCAACAAAATTGTACAAGACATTCCACATCGGGATGTACTGATATTCTTCAATTGCCTGATTTTATGAGATTCTGCCCTTTGGCATAAAATTGCATTATTCTAAATACAATTATCAAGTCTAACCATTTAACAAAAACAATCATGAACGATTCAAGCAAAGTCCTCCTCACCTTTATCGGAGGCGCAGTTGTAGGAGCTGCATTAGGAATTCTTTTCGCACCAGACAGCGGAGCAAACACACGTAAAAAAATTGCAAAAAAAGCGACTGATCTGAAAGATGATCTTGCTGACACCGCATCGGAAAAATACCAGGAGTTTCTTGACTGGAAAGACCGTATGATGGAAAAGGAAGAAGAAGTTGAGAACAACCTCAAAAGCGCAGTGAACAAAGCTTCAGATCATGTGATGAACAAAGCTGATGGCGTTAAAAAGAGCGTAAACTCAAATCTTTAATCCACCCAATTAAATTCAACTATTATGAAACCGGAAAGCCAAAGCGTGGAGCAACCAACAAAATTTGAAGAGTTGATCGATCATGTAAAAGATTGTGTCAACACGAAAAGCAAACTGTTTATACTTAAGGCTACGGATAAAGCATCATCCGTTACAGGTATCGCAGTCTCTTACCTGATCTTCGCCTTATTGCTGGTATTCATCTTTGTGCTGTTGAGCATTGGAGCGGCCGTATGGATCAACGCTAAAATGGGCGACAGCTTTTCCGGTTTCTTTATTGTTGCCGGCGCTTACGTTGTCATACTTCTTATTCTATATCTCGGTAGAGATGCACTTATTAAAAGACCAGTTGCGAATAAAATAATCAGCGAAGTGCTTAACGATTAAAAAGCTATAGTTATGGAAATCCAAACCAGCGTTAAAATTAATAATGTGCGTGACCTGAGGCTTCAACAGGCGCTATTGCAGGAAGTACTGGAATTGCAAGAGGGAGAGCTGAGAAATGCTGTTCGTGAATTTCAGCATTCGTTCAGCATCAGCAACGTGATTAAAAGCACCGTATCAAATCTTGGCAAAGACCAGGAATTCAAATCAGATGCACTTGGCGCAACAATGAATTTCGGCGCACAGCTTGTATTGGATAAGATTATGAATAAAACCGAGAAGGGCATCAAAGGCTATATTATCCATGCAGGATTAAAAAAGCTTTTATCTTATTTTATATCAAAAAACAAAACCGCCATTTTGCAAAAAATTACCAGGTAAACGTCGATCCTCAGTTGTTTACTTCCATCAAACCTTAAGTCAACCACATGTATAAAATACTCGTTATTGATGATGATATGGATATCTGCAATCTCCTTGAGAGATTTTTATCCAAAAAAGGACATGTGGTCAAAACAGCATTTACCTCCACTACCGCGCTGGCACTCATTGAGCAGGAAAATTTCGATGTTGTACTTTCCGATTTTCGGTTAGGCAGCACAGACGGTAAACAAATTCTTCAAAAAGTAAAAGAGAAAAGTCCGGAGACCCAGGTGATCATTATTACCGGGTATTCTGACATTAAGACTGCAGTTGATGTGATCAAAATGGGTGCATTTGATTATATCACCAAACCTTTATTCCCGGACGAAATTTTATTGCTCCTCGATAAAGCGATTGCAAAACGCGAAGAGCTGCTCAACCAGGGTAATTCAGGAAAACTGTCCGTTGAAAAAGACAACGCACAATCGAAAAGCAAAAAAATGTTTACGCACCAGAATGCGCAATACATTTCAGGCACAAGCCCGCAGGCGAAAGAAGTTGAAAAGCAGATTCGTCTTGTGGCGCCTACTAATTACAGCGTGATCATTTATGGCGAGAGCGGTACAGGAAAAGAATCCATCGCGCAAGCAATTCATAATAACAGTGTAAGAAAACATAAACCTTTTGTGGCCATCGATTGCGGAGCGCTTACCCGTGAGCTTGCAGGCAGCGAATTATTCGGTCATGAAAAAGGCGCTTTTACCGGTGCATTGAATCAAAAGATCGGACAGTTTGAAGCGGCCAACGGCGGAACAGTATTCCTCGATGAGATCGCCAACCTGCCTTACGATATCCAGGTTGCTTTATTACGCGTCGTTCAGGAAAGAAAGCTCCGTCGGCTCGGATCCACAAAAGAAATTGATATTGATGTGCGTATCCTTGTGGCGTCGAATGAAAACCTGCAGGATGCAGCAGCAAAAGGAAAATTCCGTGAAGATCTTTTTCACCGCTTCAACGAATTCAGCATCTCGCTTTCACCTCTTCGTGAACGCGGAAGGGATATTGAATTGTTCGCCAATCATTTCCTGAAGCTGACTGCCGAAGAGCTCGGAAAAAACATATTTGGATTTTCACCTGACGTGCTCGCGGTTTTCAAGACCTATCGCTGGCCAGGAAATTTGCGCGAGCTGAATAATATTATCAAACGTGTGACTCTCCTTACCGACGGCACTGAAATACAGCTGAGCGCCTTGCCTGTTGAAATTTCATTCAACCACAAATTCTCCTTTAATTTTGAGAATGGAAATGGTGGAGAGAACAAAACACACGAAACAAAAAATAACCTGAAGTCAGTAGCGCTCAATGCGGAGTACGAAAAGATCGTTGAGACGCTTGAACAGGTTAAATTCAATAAATCACAGGCTGCAAAGATCCTGGATATTGACAGAAAGACACTTTATAATAAGCTGAAGCAATATAAGCTTCTTTAGAATTTTCATATAGCGAGTGAGCCGCGGTAGATTAGTTTAGATCAGGAGTGTTACGAAATGTTGTTTATATGCGGGGGCAGGATACTAATATCATCGAATCACCAATTGCGTGCAAAGCAGGCAAATTAAATTCTGTCCGTAATAAAGCGCGGCCTTATGGTGAATGGGAATTGAATTTAAAGGACAGGTCATTAGCATGGTCTGAAAAACAATATTCACTTTATGGTTATCGTCCTGATGAGCTGGAATTGAATTCCGAATTTTTCATCATGAAAACAACTCATTTTTCAGATATTGAAAGAATAAGCAAAACCATTGAGCACGCACTGGAATTTAAATCCGAATATAGCTTCCGGAGAAAAATTGTAAGAAAAGACGGCAAAATCGGTTTCGTCCAGACCAACGCGAAGATCTTCCGGGCTGAAAACGGGCGGGCGATAAAAATAAAGGGTACCTCAATAGATCTTGGTGGTCAGCTGCAAAATGAAAACGAGCAAGGCGACGACACTTTTTTCTTTACAACCATTTACACGGATTATATCGCGGCAATAAAATGCGAAATTTTTAAGATGACGCTTGACCGGGATCTGACAGATGATCTCTGCCAGGAAGCATTTATAAAAGCATGGAAACATACTTCAACGTATAATCCTCAAAAAGGTGAATTGTACACCTGGTTATTGCACATAGCAAAAAATCATTGCAGGGATTATTTCAGGTCACAGCATCACCGGATTGCTAAAGACTCAATGCCTCTTGATCTTCCGGTAAACCAAAGGCTCAACAGTGTTCCTAACAGCACGGATCATTCAGATATCAAAACGCTCATGAAAAAATTACCGCATGATCTCCGGGAAATTATTGAAATGCTTTTCATCAAGGGGTATACACAAACGGAGTTAGCATTGGAAAGCGGAATGCCGTTGGGGACCATAAAAACCAAAAGCAGAGCTGCTATAATCCTATTAAGAAAGTGGTTTGCTTTCTAAGGATGAAGAGGATAAATTTATTTTAGATTTTGAAAGAAGTAACCGGCCAACACATTCTCTCAAAACTCCGTCGGTTTCAGATCAGGCAAACAACTGAAATTAAAATGGCCTTTGCTCATAAAAAAACAATTGGTCGCAAAAGCTGTTGATTCCTAGTGTGTAAGGCTTTTTTTACGTTTGTAAATAAACAAAATGTTATGCCCTGGGGCTATCATTTTCACACATGCCGAACCAACATATTCACAGAAAATATGTGAATAAATTTTCTCATTCTGCGCTTGAACGTTCAACTACAAATCAGGCAATTAAGGGATATACATCGCTGCATACTGTGCCGCTTTGGGAAGCGCTTCTCCCGAGGCCAACTTTGTTTTCAGATCTCTCAGGGTAAGTTCATTTACTTTCAGTTCATGTGGCCTCTGTATTTACGTGATCACATTCTGTGCAGTATGGGACTTTTGTTTCTTTAGCAACATCGTCCATCTGATCCCGCCTCATATACAGTTTCTGTTCGTAAGCCCGAACCTTTGCATTAAGCTTCCTTCAGATTCCGCCTCACAACGGACACCCTTGCTTTCTGCTAACGATAAGTACTGCAACTCTCGTTCGGGACTTGCACCCTATAGTAAATGAATATGCCTGACGCACTAAAAAAAGGAGCCTCTTTTCAGAAGCTCCTTACTTGTGATATCATTAATAAAATTACTTATTCTTCTTCCTCATTATCTGATTCCGTTTCCTGCAATTCATACAAGCGTATAAATTCAGCAAGCTCAGCAGGTTTGAGATCTTTTGCTTTCACTTTATATTTTGCTTTCAGGTAATCCGGCTCACGCGTCTGTAACGTTTCGTGCACCATTGTCCAGAGCTCATGCCCGCTTTTGCCATTAAGCAGCGGACGTGAATCTTTTTCAGCTTCGAGTCTTTCGACGAGGTGATCGGTGCTCATTTTGAGATAAATTACCACACCGGCTTCATTCATCTTGTCCATGTTATCGAAGAAGCATGGAGTACCGCCACCGCATGCAACGACACAATTTTCTTCATCAAGCACTTCTGTCAATGCTTGCTTTTCGAGGTCGCGGAAATGTTTTTCCCCTTCAGCCGCGAAGATGGCAGTCACATCTTTGCCTGCATTTTTTTCTATTACTTTATCAAGGTCATAAAAATCCACCCCGAGTTCTTTTGCGAGAGCTGCTCCCATCAAGGATTTGCCGCTTCCCATGTAGCCGACAAGAAAAATGCGCATAATTGTTTTCAGTTTTATTAATTGTTTAATTCACTTTCACCCGAATTCACAGAGCTGAAGTTGACAGAAACCATGATTCCGTTCTCAAAATAAAAGTCCGCCATTGCGTCGTCGAATGTAATACGTTTTTCGCCCCATTCGTGATGTTCTTCATCCAATTCTTTGAACCCATTTTGTTTAAAAAGTTCCTTGAGCTGCGGTTCATTCAATGAAAAAACCGGTATATCCCACATTTTCAGCTGCAGGGAGCTGTCAATTTCCGCGCAGCAAAAGCGATCAGTCTTTTCACCGTCAAAAAAAAGTGTAAAACCTTTCGCCCAATAATGCCATACCGCAGAAACGCTTCCGTCAATACCTTCGAGCATTTCTTTTTCGTCAGGCTCACCGTATATTCGCAAAGCTTCCTTGTCGGTAGCACCGAACGGCAAAGCGCCGAAACTCTTGAGCAAACTGGCTTCTATTGGTACCATAAGAAAGATCTTTGCGTGAAAGTTAGCCGAAATACGGACTATTACAGGAGAAATTGGACAATTTATTTTTACCTGTAAAAACCAGAACACATATATAGACAAATTTAAAAGTCGAAGGAGCCCATGATTTAAAATCATGCGCCCAAAAATTATTTATACACTATTTTGTGGAATGGAATTTATCCTGTTTTCATTGGTAAAAGTGAAAGGCGGAGTTTTTTTATTGACATTCGAGGGGTGTTTATTAAAGCCCGAAATTAAAAAAACTGAAAAAACAATTTGGTAGACTGATTTAAGAACATATCTTTGCACCCGCGTTTGAGAAATCAAAAAGCATGATTCCGTAGCTCAGCTGGTAGAGCATTACACTTTTAATGTAGGGGCCCTGGGTTCGAATCCCAGCGGGATCACAAGAATAGAGAATAAGTATTACCTTTGTTCTAATATTGGATCGGTAGTTCAGCTGGTTAGAATGCCGCCCTGTCACGGCGGAGGTCGCGGGTTCGAGTCCCGTCCGTTCCGCAAAGGCTCTCAGAAATGAGGGCCTTTTGCTTTTATCAATTTGTATGAAGCACTACGTTTATATTATTTTCTCCGTTTCCCATAACATTTACTACAAAGGAGAAAGCGCAGATCCATTGGCACGGCTT
>JALYQL010000173.1 GCA_030855855.1 Bacteroidota bacterium
AAGGCGCGAAGGCAGGGTAAGCCGCAAGTCAATAATTACCTGAAGCTGTAAATGGAAACAGAAACGGATCCGAAGTATTGACTTTCATTACTTAGTATCCCTTTAAACTCTGTGATCCAGTAAGGAAGTGATGAGCCATACCTGCTTTGGTTAACAGAGCTATGAAGCACCGCGATATTGTTTTTGTACTCGTCAAGCAAGCTGATTGTGCCGTTTGTACCACCTATACCAGCGCTTTCAATTTTCCATATTTCATTTTTTTCTACTGTTATCATCAGCGGCTGTTTTGGTTTAAGCACGATCAGCTTTATTTCAGTTAATATGAGCTCTGCCATTTTGATAAATAATATTGGTTAAAAACAATCAGACAGGATATTTTTCCTGTATTCAACCACTAATTTAAATCGCTGTGACGAGGAACCTGCATTTTATTTTTCAGGGCAGTGATTCCCATACTGTAACTTTTTGGGTTTTTTATGAGGGTTTGTTGCTTGATATTCAATGGGTTGAATTTTGGTTTTGGTTTTATTCAGGTGAACTTTTGCTGAAATTTGTCCGAGAAATTGTGATTATCACTTCTGATATTTAGGGTGGTAAGTTTCGTCTTATTTAGTCCGGCACTAATTCAGAAAGCCAATGATAAATGCACATCTTTCTTCAAAACCACAAACAGAATTATCGCAAGGCCTTTTATCTGACATTAATCTGCTCGATGAAAAGCTAAAGTTGCTTACTGAGCAAGGCATTGAAGCTTTTGACGCTGTTCCTTTAGAGTGGGCGGATGGCGCTTATGCACAGTTTGTAAGTGAAAATTCCTTAAACGCGCAAGAACGTTTACTGATTCTGCTTGCATTGGCACAATATGTTAATCCGGGATTGTGCCATTCGCTGGTTACTGAAAATAATGATTTCAGGTTGGTGCAATGCAATAAAACCGGTTTGCTTTTACCAACCGGCGAAACCTTTCTGCGATTAGTTGCCCCGGCTTCCATGGAGGCTCGTGTTGATGCACACCATTATTTAGGCACCGAACATTTGTTCTATCGCAAAAGTGTGATCGACTTCGGGGAAGTGAATGAAGGAGTTGCTGCATTTTTCGGCGTATTAAAATTAACGCCGTCTTTCCGCGAGCTTTTCCTTTACAACAGGCATAACAGTCCCCGTTTCAGCGCCGAATTTCCTGCGCACGTGCTGGAGACAAACCTGCAATGGAACGACCTTATGATGAATCCATCTACCGCAGAACGATTGGCAGAGATCAAGGGATTTCTTGATCACGGAGAAGAATTAAAAAACAGCTGGGGACTTGGGTCGCCAAGGTTGTTGTGCCTGTAAAAAACGATTCTGAAACCACTTATTATGGACTTTTTGCATATATAGGTCAGCAGGATTACATTTTTAAGGAAGAAGATTATTATGAGATTGCACCTAAAGGGAAATTTTTCTGGTATTACCCTGGTACAACACTTATTCCTCCTGATTCCTTCCGGGATGATTATTCTTCAGGCTCAGAAAAAGGAAAAGAGGTAATGAGGGAATTGCTTCGCATTGCAATTGCAAAAGCTAAAACAGGAGATTACCAACGATTATTTGCTTTGGATTATGACGTGCTCCAACAGCTAAATTTCATGGATGCTTTTACTGTTGTGCATGAGGAAGATTCGCCAGAAAACCAATACGATGATCGTGATGATCAGCAGCGTTCCACAGACAATGACATTCTCATACAGCAGCTGATCAGATATGGAATACTGGGCGGCCAGGTTGCGGCTAATGCCGGGGCTGCTGCAGGATATCTTATACGCTTGTTTTCTTTGATACCTGACGAGAAAATGTCTATGGTTATTGCTTGTTTAGAAACGAACAATTATTTTAAATTGCTCATCGCAATTTCTAAAAACATTCCTGCAAGTGATATTGGAATCGGTCTTGCTTTTGGTCGTTTATTATCTCAGAAAATATGGGTAGGACAAAGTGCGGAAGATTCTAAATATGATGATTCAATCCATTTTAAGCTTGGCAAAGACAAAGACGGAAAGTATTTCTTTGTCAACATGGAATATGTACCTATGTCTGGTCAGCCGAACCAGCTTGGTTTCGTTTTTAAACAAATACATGATGAAAGCTTCAGTTCGCAGAGTGTTGTTGCGCAGTCTGCGGTTCCTATATCTCCCTTTACATTATTGTATGTGGAAACTGTCAATGAACAAGGAGAGACACAGGTACAATTAATGAGCGCATTGGAACTTGCATTTGTAGGTACTATGATCACGGAAAATCTTGAAAATGAACAACTGTTAGGGGAAATTTTTTCAGTAATCGATATTGTTCTTGTGGTTGCTTCGTTGATCGCGCCAGTTGCTGCATTCTGGCGTATGATCGGATCCTTCGGATTACATTATTTGATCCGGTATGGCGCAAGGATTGCACTTCGTGAAATGCTCAAGCGGGCTCTGCTCAAAACCGGTAGAAAAATTGTTGGCAGGTTATTCTTGGAAGCATTGCTTGTTGGTATTGCAATTTTCCGAAAGGAAATTGAAGAATTACCATATGGAAAAGAATTTATGGCATCGTATGATGTGTTTATGTTATGTCTTGTTGCTTACGACATGCGTAAGTTTTTTGTTTCAGGTCTGCTTGCACCAATGTTGCTTCAGGGTAGAAAACTGATTTCAGCTTTGAGGGGAGTAAACGATTTGCTGGCGGGTAAGATGATTAATTTTATTAATCACCTTGAAGCGTGGGCAGCTACGCGCATCAGGTGGAGGCAATTGCATGCAAGCACAAATCCTCAACTAGTCGATGCTTTTGATAATCCAGGGCATGCTTTTTCAGAAGCAGAACAAACCAGCCTTGATGCTATTTACAGGGATGAGAGGGCTCGTATTACCCAGAATTCTATTTTAAGCACCTTAGGAAAAACAGGTGGAGATGTGCCGGAATTAATCCGCGTGATCGATAAT
>JALYQL010000216.1 GCA_030855855.1 Bacteroidota bacterium
CAACTATCGAGCGCAGCCGAGATACCCAACTATCGAGCGCAGCCGAGATACCCAACTATCGAGCGCAGACGAGATACCCAACTATCGAGCGCAGACGAGATACAAACCCTACAAATTCTTCAGGTAATCACTATGTTCATCGCGAAACATCATTCCTTCCGACACCCGGATGCGGCTCAGTTTTTTGCTTTCCACCAGTCCCCACAGCACAAGTTCGCCGAGAAAATATATATCCTCTTTCGGAACTTCCGGCTGGTATTTGTCAATGAGCTTTTTCAACGGAACGATCGCATCAAGCTTTTTCCGGTATGCTTTATCATCCAGGTGATCGCTTAATTCAAAATCTTCATCCTGTTCCACAAACCAATCGATGATATCCTGGTAAGGCCCGCGCACAGTTTGTTTTTCAAGCTTTCCCACCTTCGGAAAATAAGTTTCGAAAACGGATTTCACTGCCGCACCTACGAGCAATCCAGCCACCGCGCGTGCACCTTCCTGCTCACCTTCGTAAGCCATTTCCATTTTCCCTGTCAATGCAGGAACGATATTGGCGAAGTCGCTAAGGCGCACAGTTGTTTTTTCCTGCTTGTTTTTGATCGTGCGTAATTCCGCGCTGCTCACCAGATTTTCATAAGAGGAAATGCTCATCCTCGCGCTGATGCCGCTTTTTGTATCGATGTATTCGCTTTTGCGCGCCTCAAAACCAATCTGCTCGATCAGCTCCATTGCCAGCGAAGGCACTTCAATATTTTCCTTCTGGCGTTCATCGAGTTTTGCTTCCTGCTCTGTAATTCTGCGCGCAGTGCCGATCGTTTCAGGATAATGTGTCAGGATCTGTGAACCGATACGATCTTTTAACGGCGTTACGATGCTTCCGCGATTGGTATAATCTTCCGGGTTGGCGGTGAATACAAATTGAATGTCGAAAGCAAAGCGCAGTTGAAATCCGCGGATCTGGATATCACCTTCCTGCAGAATATTGAATAATGCAACCTGTATCCTCGCCTGCAGATCGGGCAGCTCATTGATCACAAAGATGCAGCGGTTAGCGCGCGGTATCATTCCGAAATGAATAACACGTTCATCAGAATAAGAAAGCTTCATGTTCGCCGCTTTGATCGGATCGACATCCCCGATAAGATCTGCGATAGTTACATCAGGTGTTGCGAGTTTTTCGAAAAAACGTTGAGACCGATGCACCCATGCGATTGGTGTTGCATCGCCACGTGTTTCTACAAGGTAACGTCCAAACCAGGAAAGCGGCTGCAGCGGATCATCATTCACCTCGGTGCCTTCCACAACCGGCATCCATTCATCCAGCAGGTTCACCATCATACGTGCAAGGCGTGTTTTTGCTTGTCCGCGAAGCCCCAGCAGGTTGATATGATGGCGGGAAAGAATCGCACGTTCCAGCTCAGGAATTACAGTGTTTTCGTATCCGTGAATTCCTTCGAATACATTTATTCCTTTTTCAAGAGCTGAAAGCAGGTTGCTGCGTAATTCATCGCGGATGCTTTTTGAAACGTAGCCCGATTTTTTTAATTCTTTGAGTGTTTTGATGGAAGGTGCTTTTGCTGACATATTTAATTTTTATAGCATTTACTAAATCTGAAATTTCCTTAGCAGTTGTTATTCCACCAAGGCACCAGGACACCAAGAAATGAAAGGCTTAAATTAAAAATCTTTGGTGCCTTCGTGCCTTGGTGGCATTTCTCTTTTCATCCTTTAATATTTTTCTTTCTGTTAGCAGCGTAATCTTCAAAGATCAATTGCCCTAAACCTTTCAGTCCGGTATAAAACGCTTTTCCC
Source organism: Bacteroidota bacterium (assembly GCA_030855855.1). Classification (GTDB taxonomy): domain Bacteria; phylum Bacteroidota; class Bacteroidia; order Palsa-965; family Palsa-965. Next base: position 1,810 of record JALYQL010000216.1, read on the forward strand.
TGGTTGGCTTCTGTAAATGTTTCCACGAAACGTTGCAGGTAAGGATCACGCGCGATCATAAATGTGGTAATGGGAATATGCATCCTTCGCGCCATTCGTGCAGAGGCGTAACATTTATCGGTGATGTAGGGATCGAGCCCGTTGCTGTTGAAATAATATTCACCGTTAGCTTCCTTCAGGCAGCTTGGTTTCCCGTCGGTGATCATGAAGATCTGCTTATTTGTATTTCGTTTCCGGCGCAGAATATCCATTGCCAATTCCAATCCTGCAACCGTGTTGGTATGAAAAGGGCCAACCTGCAGGTACGGAAGATCCTGGATAGAGATCGGCCATGCGTCATTGCCGAAAGCGATAATATCAAGCGTGTCTTTCGGGTACCGGGTGCTGATCAGCTCCGACAATGCCATCGCGACTTTTTTTGCGGGAGTGATGCGATCTTCACCATAGAGGATCATGCTATGGCTGACATCAATCATCAGCACGGTGCTCATCTGCGCTTTGAAAAAAGTATCTTCCACCACAAGATCGCGCTCGTGTAATTGAAAATCCTCCACGCCATTATTCACCTGCGCATTGCGGAAAGATTCTGTCATGGAGATCAGCTCCAGCGAATCGCCGAAATTGTATGGACGGAATTCGCCGGTATGTTCATCGCCGCGACCGGCAAACTTTGTTCTGTGATTTCCACCCGTTCCTCGTTTGAGATTTCCGAACACTTGTTCCAGCGCGCTCTGGCGGATGACACGTTCCATCTTCGCCGTGATGACAACGCCGCCACCCGGACCATTTTTATCAGCATCATCACGGATGTACCGTTTCTTTTTCAGCTCCTCAATAAAGTCTTCGATAGAATAATCGGCAGTGGTGAGCTTGTATTCCTTGTCAAGTTCGCGTAACCACGCAATCGCTTCATCAAAATCGCCGGAGGTATGAACGATGAGTTCTTTAAAAATATCGAATAGCTTCTCGAAAGGGGAGAGGTCTGGCGGAGTATATTTTTTAAAGATAAATCTGTTGCGCATTTGTAACTTTAGTAGAGAATAAAGTTACGGAATAATCGAGGGTTTGGATTTGGAAAAATGAATGGGGGTATAGAGGGGCTTTATAGGTGTTTGGGGATAATTAATAATGTGTTGATTAAGAATTAATAATTATGAGTGGCGTGAATTTTTAAAATCAAAAAATTAGCAGCGCTATTCTCCCGTAACAATGGTAATTACCTTATAAACAAAAATCCCATGTCTTCGTGTTACATCGACCGTTGAAATTTTGGTAATACCACCGTTTTTGGCTGCTGTGGCGATAGACGCATCTTGCTGTACCCAGAAACCCAGAACACGACGTGCCGTTGACGTTCCTGTTT
>JALYQL010000233.1 GCA_030855855.1 Bacteroidota bacterium
CTTGAATTCCACGAATAAGAAATCATTCCGATTGCTCCGCTTACAGATGCAGTTGCAGTTCCATCAGTTCCCGGATTGCAGGTTGGATTTGTAAAAGAAGGGATGGTTACAAATATCGGTGGTGGCGTAGTTCCAAGAGAGAATGTGAAATAAGTTGGCAACGCTCCATTGAATTGTGTTATCGGCGCTCCTGTTGCTTCTGTAATTTTTGATCCGCCCGAATAAGAACCGATACCTCCGCTTACTCCGCGACTTTGCCAGAGCGAACCGTCATATTGCGCAACACGGAGATCAGATGGAGTTGCGAAATATGAATTGTTGCATGTATTGGAATTCCACGTGAGACTTACTTTAGCATTTGATCCTGGTTTGTTGTTACGTTGTAATGTCCAGTATTGGCAATCATGCACCGCGTAAGTTCCGGTGGCAGTGCTGGTTGGATAAGGTGTTGGTGTATCAAAATATTCTGCAGTGAATTGTGTATAGTAGGCTGGATTTGTTGAGCCATATCCACCGGAACCACCAGTCGGAGCAGAAATAATTATCGGATGATATTCTCCGTTTTTACCAATAGGAAATTCGAAAGAAGCTGTTGGTATGCTGTAAATATGTTTTCTGACAGGCGCTTCAGAATAACTATTGTCATTTGCCCCGATCACTACAGCCGGATTATCAAAAATGAGAACATCGTCGGGTGCACCGGGCGTTTGTTGCGTGATAATTCCGTCTACAAAAGTCATCGAGCCTGCAATGTTGACCCTTCCTGTAATACTAACTCCATTGCTGTTATTAATTGTGACGTGTCCGAGTGGCCCGCTTGTTTCATTAGCCGGGGTAGTGTTTTTGATAATCTTTTGCGCAATTGTTCCATCCATGATCAGCATGGCGGTTCCTGCAGGATTATGTGCGGTGCCCAGAGAATATGTTGAATAGTCTCCGGAATTGATGACAATGTTATTTTTTATATGAAAGGTTCCATTGTTAATATGCATTACAGATGATCCTGCAGTAATAAGGTCATTCGTAATATTCATGTTGCCCGCGCCAAAGTCAAGATATTTGCCGGTATATAATTGCAGGTCATAAAAATCTACATTGTTTGCATTGATAAAATAAGTTGACATCAACACGGTTGGTCGTGGATAAAAAGAGACGACACAACCGCTTCCGTCAAACCCTTCGCCACGAAAACATCCCGGAGCAATATCGCAGCTGTTTTCCATTAATAATTTTCTCGGACAATAAAAATCCCCGCTGATAATTTCGAGTTTCACGCCGATCGCCATGGTGTAATTATCCTGGTAATTAAGTGAGCCCGCTACGTTAACTAAGGTCGAGCCAACAAATTTGCCACCGGCACCGAAATTAAAAACTGCTTTGTAATCAGAATTGTAAGCACAGCCATTCATGGCTGGACAATCTGTAATCAGAAAGCGATTGCCCGGCATTTGAGTAATTGTTCCGGTATAACCATTTACTTCAACACCACCTACATATAGTCCACCGTTTGGATAGTAATAACCGTCAATGTTGCAATCAACATTTGTAGAAGTCCCGTAGGGAGAAGTTCCAAATAGAGCAATACAGGAAATGTCTTTAGGATATCCCGCAGAAATTCCGACGCCATCAACGAGGTTCCAGTTTCCTGCATTTTTCCAATTATTATTCACAGCTCCCGTCCACAGATAGCGTGATTGGGCATTTAGTCCTGCTGAAAGGATAAACATTAAGAATAAAAGAATATTCTTTTTCATGGGGTTGCTTTATAAAGATTTGCAGCAAAAGTATTTTACAGCAATTCTCTACAAAGCCCCGATGAATAGATGGCAGTTTTGGGAAATGGGTGGTTGAATAGGTGTAATAGGCGGTAAGAGCTTCAATTTAAATGATTAAACCCCCGAAGAATTGTTTCGGGGGTTTAAAAGTATCGGCGGCTGAATTATTGTTTGATAATTCTTTTTGTGTCAATGGAATTTCCGTTCAAAACCTGGATGTTATAAATTCCTGCAGGTTGATCGGTTATATCAATGGAAATATTCAGCTCTGAATTTCCCTGAACGGAATAAATTAATTTTCCCATCATGTCATAAACAAAAACATCTTTTGATTCTGATGAATTGGTTTGGATGGTGAAGGTTCCGTTGTTTGGGTTTGGATAAACCAACATTGCTGCAGGTTGATTTTCCTGTTCAGGGTTTGCAACTCTTCTTCCTGAACCGCAATAACCAAAATAAATATCATCAATTCCAAAATCACGATAAGCTCCTCCGCTTTGTTGTCTGAGGGCAATTGGAATTGTACCTGAAATCATTCCGGAAAACCAATTAACAGAATATTGCGTCCAGCTTCCCAATGTTATTGCAGCGGTTGCTCCGACGGTTGTTCCATTGATCCGGAATTCAACACTAAACGGTTGTGAATATATACTTCTTGCCCAGAATGAAAATGTGTAAGAGGTATTCGGGTTTACAGATACGTTTTGATTCCATACATTACTTGCAGCAGATGCGTTGCCATCAATAATCATGTAATTTCCGGTTCCAGTTGTATGGTCAGTGAAATTGGCAGACGCCCAACCGGAACATTTACTTGATAATAAAGGCCCAACGAAATAGTAGCCCGAAAAGCAATTGCTTCCGTATAAAAGAGCTGACGTAAAGCCGGTATTGCCGGAAGAGAAATTTCCATTTACTGCAAGATTGAAAGGATTGCTACATCCATGTACAAGATCATTGCAATGTCCGAAATAGATATCATCAATTCCGAGATCTCTGAAATCATCACCCGTGAGTTGTTTGATGTTTAAGGGAATGCTTCCGAATACTGAACCTGAAAACCATGTGGTGGAATATTTGGTCCAACTTCCACTGGTTATTGATGGCGTTGTGTTAATCGTAACACCATTCACAAGGAATCCAAGATTAAACGGATAGGCATACAAGCTTCTTGCCCAGAATGAAAATGTATAAGTTGTATTTGCATTCACTGTTACATTTTGATTCCAGAGATTGCAACCTGTTGTCTGATGGCCATCAACAATCAGGAAATTTCCTGTTCCGGAAGTGTGATCTGTAAAATTTATAGTTGACCAGCTTGAACATTTACTTGTAAGTTGTGTTCCTACAAAATAACTTGCGGGGAAACAGGTGCCATTATAAGAAAGGCCAGATGTAAAGCCTGTATTTCCTGAATTGAATTCACCATTTGTTACCAGGTTCGTAGCCGTAATACAACCCACAATATTGTCATTGCAGTTCATCGGTGTGTAAACAAGTTCGTTGGAATAACTGACACTTTCGCCGTTACTGTTTACTCCTTTTACCGTAATGTAGTAAGTGGTGCCCACGGCTAAGCCAGTGAGTGTAAAATCAGTAGCACTTCCAACGCTGATCGGTGAGTTTCCTTGTGTGATGCCGGTGCCATTGTACGGCGGACCCGGAATAGTGCTGTAATAAATTTTATAGCTTGTAGCTCCGACTGAATTATAAGTGAGTTGTAAATCAGGACAAGTTTGTTTGATTGAAACCGTTGCCTTGTTCGGAGGAAACTTTACTCCGATAAAACTTCCTGCATGATGTGTAAATCCGTCACTATCAAAACCATCAACAGTGACCTGCCCAAGAATGTCATTGTTTGCATCCCGGATCCAATCATAATTAGGTAAAGTAAAGCTACTGAATATTGTATAATCAGAATTTACACTATTATACCAGAGTGTCGCAGGAACCACATAGGTGCCATTTTTGTATTGCAATTTTATCGACCACGTCCAGGAGATCATTGAAGTCGGACCATCTAAATCATTAAAATGGGCTGAATAAGTTATAGGACAAAAAGAGGAAGTACAGGTTCCAAATGCAGGAGAGATCGGGGTAGGGCATGAAGTAATGTTGATGTAGTCAGTTATTCCAACTGGTGGTATAGCTACTCCCTGCACACCAAAACTCGTGCTCACTGTTGGATCTTCCACTAAAGTGATAATCAAATCATCATAAAAACTTCCCGGGGTCATAGGAAAAGTTACGCCGGGATAGACCCAAAAATAATAATTACCGGAAGCGTCGATAGGGCAAATCTGACTTGTGATGTAACCTGACAAAATCGGAACTCCGCTTGGGTGGGTAATGTTACAATGCATAGTGGTGCTTGCTGGCGCACCGTAAATATTTACTTTAAACGGAGTTCCTCCTGGATAAAAATAACCAAAGCTATTTGTACCGACGTTTACAATGGATGGAGTTGTGGTCATCCATGTAAAAGCGCTTAAAGAATTAATGTTTAAAAATACTGCACATATAAGTGCAAGTACAAGTCCGATTTTTTTCATGACGGTTTTTAATTTAATGAGCCACAAAAAAACAAACCAAGAGAGCAAAATTTCAATCCCGATCTATAGTCGGTGGAAATCCGCCTTTTTTCGGCATTATCTGATAATAATCGGAGTTTGCGAATGAATAAGGACCAAGTTGTTTAGCAATTCATTTTAAGCTTTATCGTAAAAAAACCGGAAAACTTTCTCCGGTTTTTTTTGTAGAGGGCAATGCTGAAATTATTGTTTGATGATGCGTTGTGTCTCAACTGTATTTCCGTTGACAACTTGAAGGACATAAATGCCAGCAGGTTGACCACAAAAAAACAAACTCACACTCCCAATTCTCAGTACCAACCAATAGTCGGTCTGAAATCGGAAGTAATCGGTGTAATGAGAAAATAAGTGGAGTTTACAGATGCACCAAAGTCAACTTCTGCATCAATTCATTTTTCTTGCGGCGTGAAACTTCAACTGTTTCATCATCCGACATCACCACGTAACCGCCATCACCTTTTACATATTTCTTCACTTGTGTCAGATTAATGAGTGAGGAATTGTGAACGCGAAAAAAATTGTAATCAGAAAGCAAATCTTCGAATTCTTTTAAGATGCGGGAAACAACAAGTTTGGATCCGTCAATCAAGGTAATGTGCGTGTAGCTTTCATCGGCAACACATTTCACAATTTCATTGGCGTTGATCATTTGTAAGCCTTCGAAAGTCGGCACGGCAATCCTGGCTGATTTGCCTTTTAATTTGAGTGCGGACAACAGCATTTCAAATTCATCCGAGCGGGCTGCACTTGATTTTGGTTTTCCCGTACATTTTTCAACGGCGGCTTTCAAATCATCCACATCTACCGGCTTGAGCAAATAATCAAGGGCGCTGTATTTTATGGCTTTGATAGCGTATTGACCATAAGCGGTTGTAAAAATTACATTGAAAGAGGGATTATTTATTTTTTCAAATAATGTGAATCCATTCTCAAAAGGCATTTCAATATCAAGAAAAACCAGGTCAGGAGTATTCTTGGCGATGGATTGCAGCGCGCCAGCAACGGAGTCACATACATCTGTAATAATAAGGGAAGGACAATGTTTAGTGATCAGGTTACTTAAGGTGATCCTGCTCTTTTCTTCGTCGTCTACAATGATCGTTTTTATCATGGTTTACAAAAATAACACAGTTCAGCTGATGGGAATGTGAATTTCTACTTTTGTTCCGCAAATCTCTCCGTTTTCATTCAACACATCCGAAACGTTCACGCTCATTTCACTGTTGTTGACCTGGTTAATGATCTCCAGTCGTTCCCGTGTATTTGACATGCCGACAGATTTGTGTAACCCATCTTTCTCCAGTTTTAATTCCATAGATCTTTTTCTTCCTATCCCGTTATCCTGCACCACGCAATATAAAATATTGCCTTTCATTTCAAGAACTATTTCAATCTTTCCACGGCCTTCTTTATGCATTATTCCATGCCAGATCGAATTTTCCACATAAGGTTGAATAAGCATAGAAGGAATCTGTGTGTATTCTGTGTCAACATTCGGATGCACTTTTAATACATATTCAAAATGTTTTCCAAAACGCAATGCTTCCAATTCAAGGTACAGGGTCAGTGCTTCAATTTCTCTTTTAACCGGAATCGAAGTAAGCTTTGAATTATCCACCACGTAACGAATCAGCCTGGCGAATTTGGAAAGATATTTTTGTGAAGAATCAGGATCATTGGTGGTGATAAAATATTGGACAGAGTTGATAGCGTTAAAAACAAAATGAGGATTCATCTGGGCACGTAACGCATTTAGTTCTATTCCCGCAATCCGCGTTTGCAGAATAGATTTTTTAAGGTCACGCTTGCGGATGATGCTGATCCGAGTTCTGAAGATTAAAAATATCAATGTCAACAGAATTAAAGACACAGAAATTTTAAACGGCCACGTTTGCCACCATGCAGGTAAAACAGTAAATGAAAGTGTTGCCGGATCTTTGCTCCAAAAGCCATCATTGTTTTTTGCGTATACTACAAAACGGTAATCTCCTGGTGGCAGAGTCTGGTACTTGACCGCGGTGTAAGGCGTGTATATCCAATTAGAATCAATGCCTTCCATCCGGTAGCGGTATTCAAGCTTCCCCGGATCTTTATACGAAAGTCCGATAAAGCTGATGTTAAAATAATTCTGGTTGTGTGGGAAAGAATGCGATGCCATCTTCGTTACGCTGTCATTCACCATTAGACTGGTTATATAAACGGGTGGCGGATTAGTATTATTTCCGATATGCGTGGGATCAAATATGGAGATGCCATTATTATGCACCAGCCACAATTTATTTTCCTGGCGGAGAATGTCATTTACTTCATTGGTGAGCAAGCCGTTCTTAGATGTATAATTCGTTATGGTGTATTTAAATTCGCCTCCCGGGATAACTTTTATTTTGCTCAGGCCATTATTTGTTCCTATCCAGATAACGCTATCAGTATCGATAAAAATACTTCTGCACATATTCCCCGCAAGACCATCCCGTTGTGTAATACTGAAATACGAATCATTGCGTTTTACAATTACACCATTGCCCCTGCTTGCCATCCACATGGTTCCATCCGCTGATTCTTCTGTTTCAACAATCCTTAACGACAACAAGGGATGATCTTTTTTAAGAGGGCTCACTCCCGCAATGGAATCATAAGTGTAAAGACCATTTGCAGTACAGATCCATACAAGGCCATTGTGATCTTCATAAATATTATCCGTATAAACTTCCAACGGAAAACTTTTCCTGCTCCGCAGCGAATCGCTGAGAGAATAATGAACAAGACGCCGGAATCGCAGCGACCAGATTCCTTTTCCTTTCGCGGCGATTATTTTTTTCGTCCCTTCCTGGGTCAGGATCTTTTTCTTAAGCGTCACAAGGTCGAGCCGGTAAATATTCTTGATCAATCCGATAATGACCTGGTCATTCATACATAATATGCTCGATATGCGGTTCATGCTCGAAGCACTGTCGTTAGCTTCATTAATGCGTACAGATGTTACCTCCTGGTGATCAAGGATCGAAACTGTGCCATCTAGATAGCCGCAGATCACCTTTCCGCCAAATTTTCCAACACACGATATTTTACTTTCAGAAAGTCCGTCTGCGGGAGTATAGTATGTGAAATTGTAAAAGGGAATACTGAAAACACCATTTCCCTCTGTGCAGAACCATAAACTGTTTTCATGATCGCAACAGATAGCTGTGATGATCTTTTGTTTAAAATTAGAAAGAAGCGTTTTGTTTGTAAAAGTATGATCCGTGTATTGCTCAGCTCCCCCATACATTCCTACAAAAATGCTTTTATCATTTTGTTCCTGCACACAAATGATCACGCCGCTTGTCAGAGACCGCGAATAGATTTTCCCGGGAATAAACCGGGTGATTGTATTGTTTATTGTGGCAACAAATGTTTTATCCCTTAATCGTGTAATAGTAAAGCGGAAGGCCACATTGTTTAGTCTGTCGATGTGCGTCGGGATGATCTCTTTTGCACGCAACGATCTGTCATACATCTGAATGTCAAGAAAAGCCGGTGAACTTCCACCGAAAACAAATCCTTCGTCATCGATAAGGATAAGATAACCGCCCGACGATTTAAGCGCAACAAGGCTGACATCTTTTGTTTTCCAACCGGGCGAAATTTTAAGGACGTAATCTTGTACAGTCCCCGCCCAGATCGTATCACCTTTATCAACATAAAGTGAGGTGAGCATCTTCCCGCGCAAAAGGGTTTCAAGCGTATCGTTACAGGGAATGCTATGCATTACCTCGTTTTCAAAGTATGAAAGTCTTCCTGAAAATGACCGGAACCAGATCCTGCCTTTATGATCCTGTGATAAGCCGAAATTTGTATTTTCAGCAAGGCCATGTTCGGTGCTGAAGTTTTTAAATTCATAACCATTGAATCGGCTTACGCCCATGTCGGTGGTAAACCATAAGTAGCCCGAAGCATCCTGCATCATGGCATATACTTCGGAGCTTGGCAAACCGTCTTTTACATTGTAGTTTTTAAGCTGGTAGAATTGCGCGTGCGCCGGGGAGAAGGCAACTAAGGCGAGGAATAAAAATCCGGTTTGCAAACTCAGATTTCGCAATTTAAACGTCATAAATAATTTCAATCGTGAGCGTTTTCAGTATCAGAATTATTTTCTTCTTCACTTTTCATCACTTCTGTTTGTTTCCTGATTGAAGCTTTGTGCAGCAGCTGGCACAACTCAACAGCGATCTCTTTATCGATTCCCAATGATTCGGCAGCCGCGGTTCTTGTTTTTAAAATTTCAAGCCACCGTTCGATCTGCAGGATGGTCACGCCATGCGCATATTTAAATTCACCGATACGTTCCACCACCTGCATACGGCGTGCAAGCGATTGAATTATTTCATCATCAATTTCGTCGATCACTTCACGCAGCGTGCTCAGCATATGTTCGAAGCCCGCATCGCCAATGGAAGTTTCGCGGATCACCAATTTATCCAGCACCTGTGCGAGCGCGCCGGGAGTGAGCTGTTGCTGCGCGTCGCTTAATGCATGATCGGGATCACGATGCGCTTCGATCATCAGCCCGTCCATATCAAGGTCAAGCGCGCGTTGCGCAACATCATGAATAAGATCGCGCCTTCCGCCGATATGGCTGGGGTCGCAGATTACTGGTAAGCCGGGGCATGTTGCTTTCAGCTCGATGGCAATTTCCCACATCGGAGCGTTGCGGTATTGCGTGTGAAGGCTGGTATGAAAGCCACGGTGAATTGCACCCAGCTTTTTTATTCCGGCGCGGTTAATTCTTTCCAATGCGCCAAGCCATAAAACAAGATCAGGGTTCACCGGATTTTTTACCAGCACAGGAATATCAACACCCTTCAAAGCATCCGCAATCTCCTGCACCGAAAACGGATTCACCGTCGTGCGCGCACCGATCCATAATACATCAACGTTATATTTTAATGCCAGCTCTACATGTTCTGCATTTGCCACTTCAACAGCGACAGGCAAACCAATTTCCTGCTGCACACGGTTCAGCCACTTCAGTGCTTCTTCTCCTTTACCTTCAAATGATCCGGGACGCGAGCGTGGTTTCCAGACACCGGAACGAAACAAACTCACTTTCCCATTCGCCGCTATTCCTTTTGCTGTTTCCAAAACCTGCTCCTCCGATTCCGCTCCACACGGACCCGCGATTATTAATTTTCGCTTACCGGATTTTAACCAGGTGGAAAGCGGAAGAAGATCGAGATGAATAGGAGTAATCGGCATTTCTATAAAGATAACATGAAAATTAATAGTCGGTAGTCAGTTTTCAGT
>JALYQL010000244.1 GCA_030855855.1 Bacteroidota bacterium
GTATAGAATTACCATCAGGTGGTATTATCGATATTAATTACGAAGCAGATGATTACGCGTACGTTCAGGACAAACGCGCCGCGGAAATGTTTAAAGTGGTCAATTTTGCAGTAGATCCTGCCAACCCTTCAGCTCCTGCCACATTGGATACAGTTACGATAAGCCCAAAAAACTTATCTGCATCAATAGGCCTACCGAATAATTATGGAGGCACCGATTTCTATTTGTATTTCAAATTAAAAAAGACTATTCCAGTAAGCACATCAAATATTGCCACAAAATTATATGCTGATTACCTTGGAAACAAATCAAAAGAAATCTATTTCAGGTTTCTCTCCGACATTACCCGTTATGGAGATTACGAATATATCTCGGGATATTTCGACACAGACAACTCAACAGACAATGGAATTGGTATTGTAACCACAAATACTGCTTCTAATGGGGATTATCAATTTGCATGGATAAGGCTGAAAAAAGTGCCTATCGGCGACCGTGACAATTCAATTACACAGCAGGTTAATCCGATCTGCAAAGCCAACTGGCAATTTGGTCGTTTGCAAGTCCCCCGCAAAGTGTGGGAACAGCCCGATCCACAATCAAGCGGCATCGAGCAAACCGTCCGTGCTATTGCCAATTCCGGTATGGCACAAAACATTATGGCTTTTTTCAAAGGACCCAACCGCACCATCCGCGATAAAGGATTTGGCCGTTCTGCCATGATGAATAAGTCCTGGATACGCCTGCAGAATCCTGATGGATTTAAATACGGAGGAGGAATACGCGTCAAAAGTGTGGTCATCAGCGATAAATGGAAAAGCATGGTCAACCCGACCAATGATGCAACGATCAATTCCAAATTGCCTTCAAATTACGAAGCGCAATATGGACAAGAGTATACGTACACCACATTTGATGCTGTCAATAATTGTTATATCAGTTCAGGTGTTGCTTCCTGGGAACCACAACCGGGTGGTGATGAAAATCCTTTCCACGAACCGGTATTTTTCAACGAAGAGAAAAAATTAGTACCTGATGATGAAAGTTATATTGAGAAACCTTATGGTGAATCATTCTTTCCTTCACCTGGTGTGGGATACAGCAAAGTCACCGTAAAAAATTACATTCCTACAACAGGTAGCCCGGTGGTAACACGTCATGGAACAGGAAAAACAGTGCAGGAATTTTATACCGCGCGCGATTTTCCTACCATTACACGCGTCGGTTGGTTAGGAACGCAACATTGGAAAACGAATCCTATATTCTCCCTGCTGCGCATCAAGATGAAAGATTACATGACCGCTACCCAGGGATTTGTAGTTGAGCTAAATGATATGCATGGCAAGCCAAAAACAGTAAGCGTGTACGCAGAAGGACAAACAGAACCGCTTTCTGAAGTCAAATACTTCTACAAAACACAAGCAGCAAATGATCACCAGCTGGACAATAATGTTTATGTCCTTAAAAAAGATGGTTCAGTCGGGCTTGGCATTGCAGGAATGGATTACGATTTCATTGCCGACATGCGTGAGCAGGAAACAAAGGTGGTAAGCGCTGGTGCAAACATAAATGTGGCATCCTTCCTTGTAGCAATCATTCCGGGAATTGTTCCCACAATCATTCCTTCATGGAGTTCAGAAGACACACGCTTCCGCTCTGCCTCCACTACTAAAGTCATCAACCGGTACGGTATTCTTGTAAGAACAGAAGCACGTGATGCCGGCTCTACTGCAACAACAGAAAATCTCGCATGGGATGCAGAAACCGGAGAATTGCTTCTTACAAAAACATATACCGATTTTGATGATGCAGTTTTCAATTTCAATTACCCGGCACATTGGAGCTATGATCGCATGGGACAAGCATACAAAAATGTCGGTGCTTATTTTAGTTCAGTTGCAATCTCTGCCGGTACAGCTATAATCAACAATGCAAATCAGTATTTTGTAAAAGGCGATGAAGTCTCCGTAGAGGCGGGCAGTTATTCAGTGCGTGCATGGGTATGTAGCACAACCAGTACTGATATTTCGCTTATTGATGTTGCTGGTCTTGCTGTTCCCAGCGGATTGTATAACATTAAAATATTACGTTCCGGTCGCAGGAATATGCAATCACTCAGTGTAGGATCTGTGACAACACGCCAGAACCCTTTAAAAGACAACGTAGGCGGCGATGGCATATATGATGCATTCAATTTTACAAATGTGGATGTGCTTAATGCAAACGCAGCAGAATATGCCGAACTCTGGAGCGTTGCAAAAGGAAAAACCACAACAATGCAGTGTAATTGCGCAATTGGCGATGTGGGAGCACAGCTTGCCGGTATGCTAAGTTCATTGGCAAGCAGCGGCGATCTCCTTACGTATACTACGATCCTTACAGCGGGTGTTTATTCGCATGGATATACTCCGGATCTGAATGCGGCATTTTCCAGCCCGAATAATATGAATTGGGGCGGATCTTCAGGAAGCAGCTCTGCGTTAAGTGCAACATTTAATTGGTCAGGAGCAATCTATTGTACCCTTTCTATGGATTTACCTGCCGGTTATACATGGAGCCAGGTTACAGGCCTCAACAATTTTATTCCGGTCTCCGATACCTGCAGCAGCACCACCAATAACTTTTCAGCAACGGCAACCGTTAATATTGGTGGCGCAGGTCCTCCTCAATATATTCAGCTGCCCATTACTGGAAACAGCACCTGTTTCAATTTTGGAGGTTGCAGCAATACAACAACTTGCGGTGTTCAATCGGGTAATGTCGTCAATCCATATTTTCATAATATACTTGGAAACTGGCGTATGCTCCGCAGTGAACTTTATTTATCAGACCGCCTCCAGACTACGGCAACCAATGACAATCTTGATATCCGCAAAGATGGAATCTATACCACCTTTACTCCTTTCTGGATGCCAAACAGCGGTAATGACTGGCTGACTTCACCAACCAATTGGACATGGGCGCAGGAGGTAACGAAATACACACCTTTTGGCAATGAGGTGGAAAACAAAGACGCATTAGGCAGGTATTCATCGGCTGTATTCGGATACAACAATACTTTACCATTGGCAGTAGCATCAAATACACGCCAACAGGATGTAGGGTTCGATGGATTTGAAGACTATGCTTTTAATCCTGCCGATTGCCGCGAGCTGCATTTCAGCTTCTTTGACAGCGGAACTTCACCGGATGCTACCCAGGCACATACTGGTTTATACAGTATGAAAGTTACGCCAAACACAACAGTCGACATGACCCGTCAATTGGCACCTACACTTGCTTCAAGAGGGGCATTGACTTGTCCGTATACTGTAAGCGCGGGAGATCTAAACGGCGCATTTGCTCCTTACACCGGCGGAGGTGCAAGAACGTATGTGCTTAATTATTGGGTGAAAGAAACAACCACCCTGGGAACGCCTGTATTTAATTACAACTATGCGAAGATTGACATTTATGTCAATAGTATTGCTGTTCCTCTGACGCTGGTTCAGAAGAGTGAAATTATTGAAGGATGGCAACAGTATCAATACACATTTACCCTCGCTTCAAGTGCTTCAGGGCCTATTGATATTAAGCTTCACAACACCAATTTAACTACAATAAATACCTGGTTTGATGATGTGCGCATCCTCCCTTTCGAAGCCAGCATGACGTCGTACGTCTATCACCCGATCAATCAGCGACTCACTGCCCAGCTTGATGAAAATAATTATGCCACTTTTTATGAGTACGATGAAGAAGGAGCGCTCGTACGTGTGAAAAAAGAAACAGAAAGAGGCATTGTTACCATTAAAGAAGCCCGCAATAATTCTTATCATAAATAACTATGAAAAAGCTATCAGCACCTGTATTTCTTTTTCTTCTGTGCTGTGCAGTCTCTATGGGGGCCAGGGCACAGAATGCGAAAGAAGATTTCATGAAAGTGAACCGCAATTATTCTGCAGCCACTGAGCTTGGTATGAAAATTCATTTTGCTTTATTTTCCGACTACAACGGCACAACACCGTTTGAGGTTCAGGATGGATCGTACCTGAAAAAAGGAACGAACTTTTACAGTGACCTGATGGGCATTAAAACAATTCAGAATTCAGAAACCCGGTTGACAGTAAATGAAAATGATAAAACGATCATTGTTTCTGATCCGCTGAAATCTTCAAAAAACCCGTCAGAAGTAAATCTCGATAGTATTCTTTCGAAATGTTCCGATGTTGTCTTTACAGATGCAGGACAAGGTGAAAAATTGTACCGTTTACGTTTTGACAAAACATCTTTTTTCGAGTTTGACATCATCGACATACGGATCGGCAGCGATTCATATATCAAAAAGCTCATTTTATATTACCGGGAAGCAGTAAGCCTTGATGAAACAAATTCCGGATTGAAAAAAGAGAAGCCACGGCTTGAAATCACTTACAATTCTATTACCACCAGCCCGGTAATAGAACAAGACCAGTTTTCCGAGAAAAAATATATCGCAGGATCAGGAAAAAAAACAAGCCTTCTCCCTGCATTTGCAACTTATCGATTATTGAACCTTAAGCAGTAAAACTATGCTGACAAGAATAAATTCCTCCGTAATGCGCCTCAGATGTTTTTTGATGCTGATGCTTCTCCTGGCAGGCGGGCGCGCCGCAAAAGCGGCTATTGAAACCGATGTAAACCGCATCGTTGGCGGTGCTATCGTAAATAGCGCTTCAGTTTCGGCTGTTGACAATAAATACAACTATATTGTAAACAATACTGCAACATGGGGGACTGTATTTTCCGATCAAAAAGCGGTGGGGCGGGTAACCCTGGGCTTTGATCAGAATTCGTTTGCTTATGTCAGCACACCTTATACAGCCAAAGTAACAGTCCAGATCGATTATTATACGGATGCAGCTCCCACAACCCTCCAAAGTTTTGGAAACCAGCTGCTGGTGATTGATTATAACCCACTCACCTCTTCTCTTGTCAATCAAACCGATCGTTCTGTTTTTGAACTCAACACCAACGGCAAAATCATACGCATTAAAGCGACGATTGTTTCTATTACTGATGCAGGCAATACTCCGATGGCAGCGCCTGCCAATCTTTTTCTTGAAACCAGCACCGAAGTAGAACGTTATTATGCGTTAAATCTTGCAACTGTACCGTCCTCCTCTATACTGGCTTTAACACCTCCCTCCACTTCGAATGCAAACGAACTTACATTATTTTGGGGATACATTCCCGGCGCAGAAGAGTACGATGTGGAATGGACCTATGTCAATGACTACGATGCTGCAGGCGCTGCCCTGTCTACCACGCCAGCCAATTCATTGCAACTCGATTTTGCCCACAACAGCACTCGTGTAACAGTGAGCGGAAATAGTTTCGGGATCCCGTTATTATTTGACCAGGGATATCTCGCGGTTCGCATTCGCCCGGTTGGTTATGCTTATGATGCAACAAGCTCCACGTGGAAAAAAGTAGCAGGAAGATGGACAAATGATAATGCAGTCAATACAACCTTAGGCGCATTCAAC
>JALYQL010000259.1 GCA_030855855.1 Bacteroidota bacterium
ACGATCATTCCGCTTTCATCACCTTCAGTATTGATCGGGTAACCAAGATTTGCAGGAATTCCCCATTTGCCCGTAACAGTATCGCGGCGGCAAACATACAGATCAAGTCCGCCCATTCCGGTCAATCCATCGGAAGCATAATACAGTGTCTGATTATCGGGATGAATAAAGATCGCTTCTTCATTTCCGGAAGAATTTATTGCTGCGCCTAAATTAATTGCCGGCCCCCATTTTCCATCGTCGCCCAAAACAGAGCTCCAGATATCGCTGCCGCCATATCCACCTTTGCGATGAGAAATAAAGTAAAGTGTTTTTCCGTCCGATGAAAATGAGGGTTGCGAATCCCACGAAGCGCCATTGACAGGTGCGCCCACATTCTGCGGTTTCGACCATACGCCATTTACTTTTTGCGAGAAAAAGATATCGCACGCGCCGTACCCGACTCTTCCGTTTCCATAACCATCATAGCCGGCACATGCAGCAAAAAATAAAAATCTCCCGTCAGCAGATAAGCTTGGCGCGCCTTCATTATTGTCGGTGTTGATCGGAGCGCCCATGTTTTTCGCCACGCTCCATTTACCATTTTCATCTTTATAGCTGATGTAAAAATCTTCCTGCGTTTGTTTCATCGTTCCCGTATTCGGATCTCTTGTCTGCATATTACGGGTAAAAAGAAATGTTGCATCATCAGCAGTTACATTCGGAAAATATTCACAGCCTGTTCCGTTTACAGCTTCACCCATGTTGAGCGGGTTAAAAGGAACCGGGTGGGCCAATGCGTTCAATGCAAAATTACAATCTGCAAGACCCTTCTGCGCTGAGGCAATTGTTGCAGGAGAAGCGGAGGAAGTATGCGTGTCGAGATACATTTGAAAATCCTTTTTCGCATCTACATATCTTCCAAGCCTGAGCTCAGCTCTTGCACAATCGTAATAGCTGGCCGGAAAAAACCGCGGATTGATCGCAAATGCTTTTTTATATTCATCAACTGCTTCAGCATACTTTCTTTCCGACAGCATTAATTCTGCTCCAAAAATAAATGCTTCAATAAAAACCGGGTCTTCTTTTTTAGCGATGGCCAGTTGCTTATAAGCTTCTTCAAAATTATAGATCTGCGCATAATCCATCGCCAGGAAATACGCCTTCTCCGCTTTTTTTGACTTGGTAGAAACGGTCATTGCCGGTTGCGACTTACAGGTTATTGTAAGAAGAATGATCGAAAGAAGGAGAATGATTTTGTTCATGGGTAAAAGTTAAAAAAGTTTCAAGTTTCGGGTTTAGTTTTCGATCATTAGCCCGAAACTTTTTAAACTCTACGGAATATTCATGAATTTATGCGTTTGCAATGAAATATTCCATTCCGGATGTTTCATCACATAATCAACGATCAAAGGCGTCATTTCTTTTGCACGGCTCCATTCGGGTTGCAGGTACAGCAGCACTTTTTTATCAAGCTTCGCTGCATTTTCTTCCGCCCATTTGAAATCGTCTTTATTGTACACTATCACCTTCAATTCGTGTGCCCTTTTGAAATTTTCAGGCTTCGGAGGCAATGTTTTTTTAGGCGAAAGACAAACCCAATCCCATTCTCCCGTAAGCGTATAAGCTCCGGACGTTTCGATAAAGGTGAGTATTTCGTGCTTTTTCAATTCTTTCGTTAAATAATCCAAATTAAACGCCGACGGCTCGCCACCTGTTACCACAACCGCACGTGCAGGATGTTGCAGCGCATTTACAACGATCTGGTCCGCGGGAGTAAGCGGGTGCGTATTCGCGTTCCAGCTTTCCTTCACATCGCACCAATGACAACCAACATCACAACCACCTACACGAATAAAATACGCGGGCTTTCCGGTATGAAATCCTTCTCCCTGTATGGTATAAAATTCTTCCATTAACGGAAGAATCCGTCCTTCATCGAGCAGCTTTTGCTGTGCGGAATCAATTGTTGCGGGGATGATGTTACCGGTATAATCCATTGGTGGGTGTAAAGGTACAAAGAGAAGTGCTTTTTATGGGGAAACGGGCGAAAAGCGCTGAATTTATAAAAAAGCCGTGCTGGAAACGTTCCGCTGTATTCGGTATATTTGCTTAAACAATTTATCATGAAAATAATTTTAGATATTAAAGACGAAAAAAACGCGGAATTCTTTTTGGAATTAGTGCAAAAGCTTGATTTTGTTGAAGTGCTTAAACTGATTAATAATCCAGGAAAGGAAAAGGCTGTTCAGGAGATACTAATGGCATTTGAGGATGTTGCGAAATACGAAAAAGGTAAAAAGAAATTAAAGTCTGCAAAAAAGTTATTAAATGAACTTTGAAGTTATTGCGACTGAACCTTTTGCGCGCAAACTCAAACGACTCGCACGGAAATACAAGTCTCTGAAATCTGATCTTTTAAAATTGGTCGAGGAGTTGGAAAAAAATCCGGCGACAGGCGACCTAATAGGTAAAAGCTGCTACAAAATCAGGTTAGCAATTACTTCCAAAGGCAAAGGCAAATCGGGGGGAGGTAGGATCATAACATTTGTGCGAATAACAAAAAAGACGGTTTATCTGATTCACATTTATGATAAGGCAGAGCAATCGACAATAACAGATACTGAATAAAAGTTATTAGTTTCTTTAATCGAAAGTTAGCTTTCGTTTTTCTTTAGAAATTTAACCCCAAAAGATTAAAAAAAGGATTCCCTACTTTTAATCCATGAAGCTCAATCACCCCGTTGTCATCTTCGGCTTTCACTTACTTTTTATAATACTGCTGCTGACCATCGGCTGGAATGCAGCTATCGGCGATTGGGGGAATTATTATTATGGTGCAGCAGGATATGTTGATGGACATGCACAAGGGATTTACGACGTCGCGCGTTTTAACAACTATGTTGATTCGTATCATCTGAAAGAAGATTATTTTCTGAGCTATACACAAGTTCCGCCGCTTAGTCTGCTGATTTATTTTCCTTTTACGCTGATGAAAGTCGGATTGGCCAAACTTGTTTTTACAATAACAACTTATCTGCTCTGTGCATTTTCAATCACCAGGCTTTTCACAAAAATGCAGATCGATCTTCGATGGTCGATGCTTTTGCCTTTGCTTTTATTGCTTCCGTTCAGAAGCAATGTTGATGCCGGACAATCTTATTTTTTACTGCTCGCGCTTCTTGCTGAAGGGTGGCTGGCGAGGGAAAACGGGAAATGGATACTGGCAGCATTTTTATTTGCATTTGCGATTCACCTGAAAATTTTTCCGGCAATCGTGCTGATCTGGTTGCTTGCGGGGAAAGACTGGAAAATGTTTGGCGCGACGATTTGTGCGGTGGCAATACTTTTCGGCGTCAGCCTGCTTTATGTCGATTGGGGAACCTGGGAATATTATTGCGTGGAAGTTTTACCAAGATTGGCAAAAGGCGAGATCACAAACACGTATGCAACGGCTTATCAAAGCATGCCGGTTTTGCTTAAGCAACTTTTTGTTCCAGATGCGATGCATAATCCGTCAGCGGCATTTGATTCTGGCTTTCTGTATCGGTTCGGGACAATCATATGGTCGGGAATGGTTTTGATGATCGCTTTTCTTTTTTCATTCGATAAAAAGCAATCTTCTTTCCTTCGTTTTGCAGTCTGGATCTTCGCGGGAATGCTGATCAGCGGTTATGGAAGCACTTATGGATTATTGCTTTTAATTTTTCCTGCCATCGCGATAGTTAAGCAAGAATCATTAAACCGCAATACAAAGTTCGCTCTTTTGTTTCTGATTGCGCTCATTGCAAATATTCCGATGAATTGGATCATGAATTTCTCTTTGCCGTTTTCATTTCTGCGTTTGTTTTTGATGTTGTGTTTTTTTGCGGGATTAATTTATTTGTTTCGCCCGCAATGGAATAGACTTGCATTGATCGCAATGCTTGTTCCGTTTCTTTCTTTGATCAATGGTAAGTCACAGCTGGATGGAAGTGATTATTTTCTGAAGAAAGAACCTTCTTTGCTTATCACAGATTATAGAATTGAAAGTGATACAATTATTTATTCTTATCGTGACGGTGAAGGTTTGCATGAAGGACGCGAATTGTTTGCGGAACAGATTGAGCAAGTTGAAGAAAAAGGTGGATACCCGCATTTTGCTTATTGGGACAATGTTGAATACCGTTTTTACGGCGAGCAAATTTCAGAACTCGTTGTGATAAACAATAAATATTTTCTTTATTTGTCAGATAAGAACAGGGGAGCGGGGTTTTATACGCTCAGGATAAAACAGATAAAATACGACAAAGGTGATGAGCGTATTTTGGAAGAGTAAAGGTGTTTTGACTCGCAATTGCAGGAAGGTTTATTGCCACCATGGCACCAAGGCACGAAGAAAAGACACAAAGAAAATAAGCAGGGATTCAACTTATCAAAACAATCTTGGCAAAACTAATCTGTGCAATCTGCGTAATCTGTGGCAGTACATATTTTTGCCACAGATTACGCGGATTGTCAAACTTGATGAAAGCCGGATTTAGCGATTAATTTAACAAACCATATTTTTTATAATATTTTAGCCCGCTTCTTTTTGATCTCTCTTCAATAAAAATTTCTCTTTTTGTGTTCCAGGTAAATGTTCTGTTGATCAGAGTAGAATCCACTATTGTTGAATCTTTATAGACATACCCAACGCCCGATAAAACCAGACCATCAATACGATCAGTATTCAAATCTTTATAGGAAACTTTTAAAATTCCATTTTTGTAGACAAGTCCTGTGTCCCTCGTTATTCCATAGCCATCAAAATTTCCAAAATCAACTGCAGGGCATGAAAATAATCCCACGATCGTATCGTCTTTCAATGCATACAGGTTGATCG
>JALYQL010000289.1 GCA_030855855.1 Bacteroidota bacterium
GTATAAAACCATAACCGTCTCCGATAGCGTGTATTCACGGGATGATGGAAATGTTACAGGTCAATTAGGAATCGGAGCGGGCAATGGAGGTTATATGGGGCAACAATTTGAAGTGACCAGCGGCACTGATCCTCTGACTTCAGTGAGCTTTTATGTAACCGGGGGATATACCGGACGTCGCGCTGCAGCAGTGATCTGGGATATGGCCTCGGGGATGCCGAACCAAATAGTAGCATACACCGATACCATACTTTACGCTGACGATTCTGCAAGGTTTTATACAATTGCCATGGATGGCGGCCCGGCTTTGTTGACACCAGGAATGTATGCTGTTACCTGTATTGAATTTGATTCGACGCTTGCACTTGGATTAACGTCAGGGATTTTCCTTCCCAATACAACATGGATAAACTGGCCAACCAATCCGTTTGGTAACTGGACAAACAATGAAGATCACGGAGCAGCTTATGCAAAACCTTATCTCATCCGTGCGAATTTCGGTGATCCCTGCGAAAACTTTACCGCGCTTGCAACTACTGCTGATGCGACCTGCGGAGCCTGCACAGACGGCTCTGCATCAGTCACACTTACCGAAGGAAATGCGCCGTTCACCTATGCATGGTCCAGCGGAGGAACGACAGCTACGGAAAATAATCTTACAATGGGAGCCTATGTAATAACTGTAACAGATCAATTCGGCTGCACTGCAATGGATACTGCTTATGTCGGCAACAACTGCACGGGCTACAGTGTTTCCGCGACTGCTGTTAATGCTTCCTGCGGAATCTGCAATGATGGTTCTGCCACGGCGAATACTATAAACGGAAGTGCGCCGCTCATCTATCTATGGTCAAACGGTGATACAGCAATAACCGCTGACAGCCTGCTTCCTGGACTTTATACTGTTACGGTTACAGACGCATCAGGTTGTAGTTCAATGGATACTGTCACAGTTTCATTTACAACAACGATCAATACCACCGGTGCTGGAGGTTCTGTCGCGGTTTTCCCCAACCCTTCGGACGGAAACGTGACCATTTTTGTGAATCTTCCTGCCGCGACTGATGTAAAAGTTGAAGTGATAAATGCGCTCGGACAAATTATTTACGTTAATGCTCACCTGAATTATTCCGCCGGACAGCTTCCCGTATTTATAGAAAAGCCCGGAATGTACACTGTAAGGATCACCACCAGCGAAAACATTTATATAATGCCGCTATCGATTAAAAATTAACCGGTAATTTTCAAAAAAGCGCGTTCGGATTAAACCCTGAACGCGTTTTTTCGTCTTACCCGTGTTACACTACTTTCGTGCATTTTGAAATGCCTCCGAAACAAAGTCAGGTGCGGCCTCATCTGGTTAATTCGTTCTGTTTGGCTCTCATTTCGTTATTCGTACCCTTTAAGCTATCTTGCATAAAATTCACACCCCATGCTGAAAAAATTACTTTTCATTTTTGTCTTGTTCCTTTTCAAAACCGGCGTAGCTCAATCTACCTGGGCAACCGATGTAGCGCCGATCCTATACCAGCATTGTACCAGCTGTCATAACCCAAGCGGTATCGCTCCTTTTTCGCTGATTACCTATGCGGATGCGTTTCCGAATGCTGGTGATATGGCAAATGAAGTTTCGCAACATCTCATGCCGCCGTGGCCTCCTGATACTTCATACACCCGTTATTGCAACGAGCGCACACTTTCGCAGGCACAGATTCAGACCATTGTGGATTGGGCAGCTAACGGAGCGCAACCAGGAAATCTTTCTGCCGCCCCAACACCTCCTACGTACGCCGGAAATGCGGTGCTCACTAATCCTGATCTTATTGCCCAGATTCCATTGTACACTGTAAACACAGCGACCGATCTTTATCGCTGCTTTGTTGTGCCGAGCGGAGTTTCAACCACCGAATACATCACAAAAATCGAAGTCATTCCAGGTAACCGGTCAATCGTGCACCACGTACTTGTTTACCAGGACCAGGCCAATACCTGCATCAACCTTGATAATGCAGATCCTGCTCCGGGTTATACAAATTTCGGCGGCGTAGGATCAAATACGGCAACGCTCGTGCTGGGATGGGTGCCCGGACAAGGCATGTATTCATTGCCCGCTACCATGGGAATCAGGCTGGAAGCAAGTACAAACCTCATTTTCCAGGTGCATTATCCCGGCGGAACATTTAACCAGATCGACAGCACACAAGTGAGAATGACGTTTTCAACCGGGCTGGTAAGGAATGTCTCATTGGCCCCGGTTATTAATCACTCTACGTCTCTCACAAACGGCCCGCTTTATATTCCGGCCGACAGCATCCGGACATTTTACGCTCAGGAAACGGTAAGTATTGATGCAACCATTATCAGCATCGCGCCGCATATGCACCTGATCGGGCAGAACATAACAAATTACGCCGTCACACCATTAGGCGACACCATTCCCCTGATCCGGATTAATGACTGGGATTTCCACTGGCAGGGTTTTTATAATTATCGCCAGCCTGTGCATGTTCCTTACGGAAGTGTTTTGTATGCCCACGCAGCCTACGATAACAGCGCGAACAATCCCGAAAATCCTAACAGTCCGCCGCAAGCCGTGTCCGTCGGAGAAGCCACAACAGACGAAATGTTTATTGTGTATTACGCGTATCTCCCGTACCAATGGGGCGATGAAGATATAATCATCGATTCAACTTCAGTAGCCGTACTGGAACATTCTTACAACGATCTTATTCTCACACCACAGCTTTACGAACCATTTCCTGTTCCATCAGCAAACGGACAAAGCGTAACGCTTTCTTATTTCCTGCCGAATAAAACGTCAGTGAAAATGGAGCTTATCGATATTTCCGGAAAGATCGTTTCAGTTCCTGTTGAGAATGTAGAAACATCAGCCGGCTTTGGAAAAACGCTTGTGAATACTTCCGGTTTGTCGAAAGGAACATATATTGTCCGCTTGACTGCTGATGGAAATGTGAAAACGAAATCGTTAATTATTCAGTGAAAAATAAAATCGTAAATCATTACAGCGGCACGGGAAATCGTGCCGCTTTTTTTGTGGTGCAGGACGCGTAGAGTAAGTGTCGCCCCTACGGGGCTTGGTGTAGGAGGGCATTGTTGGGTTACAATAATGTCGCCCCTACGGGGCTTGGTGTAGTAGAGCATTGTTGGGTTACAATAATGTCGCCCCTGCGGGGCTTGGTGTAGTAGAGCATTGTTGGGTTACAATAATGTCGCCCCTACGGGGATTGGTGTAGGAGGGCATTGTTGGGTTACAATAATGTTGCCCCTGCGGGTGGTGTAGCTTGCTTACCGGGTTGCAATAATGTCCCACTTACAGACTTGGGTAGTTGGCATTGTTGAGTTAAATTAATTCGCCCCTATCGGGGATTTAATAGGGGAAGTGTGTTTACAAAAAGTCAGCCTTTATAGCAATGATCTTTTTTTGGTGTATGCCGCAGGAATTTTTACATATATCGTATGGACCAAGCTTTATACCAAAACATCAAACCACTTACAAGTCCCTTCGGGACGAAACTTTTGTAACAAAAAAAACCTCAAATGGTAAAGCCCAGTAGGGTCGAAACTTACTCCCCGCGAAACATCACCACCGCAACTCATTTAAGTCCCTTCGGGACGAAACTTTTGTAACAAAAAAAACCTCAAATGGTAAAGCCCTGTAGGGGCGAAACTTACTCCCCGCGAAATACCACCACCTCCCGGCTAACTCCCTTCGGTCTCAAACTTTTGCCACACCCGTGACTCCAATCCTAAAAGCCCCTGATAAGTAAACATATTCAGGTACATCACTCCCGCAACAAATACCTGTTCAATTCCCAGCTCCCCCACGCACAAGCCGTCCCGATCAGCGCACCGATTAAAACATCCGTCGGGTAATGCACACCTAAACGCATACGCGAATAGCCAACCGTAAATGCCCATACATATGCCGGCGCAATAACATACCATTTCGGATAACATAAGCTCACCGAAGTCGCAATCGCAAATGCGGAGGATGTGTGTCCTGATGGAAATGATTTTGGTCCGGCATGAGAATCCTTCCGGATAATATCAGGATAGGTTACAAATGGTCGCGGGCGATTCACCGTGTATTTCAATCCTAATGTGATCCCGATCGTTGTGGCTAATGAAAGGCAAACTACGCCGGGCTTTCTGATATCACCTTCTTTCCTGAAATATTCATACGCCAATAGTCCTGCAGGAACCCCGACCATCATCGGCGCAACAGTAAGCGAAGTGAATCTCATCGTTTTGTCGAGACCGGTATTCTCGGGCTTATTGATGCAGCGCAAAATACGGATGTCGGCGTTTTGCGCGTTTGCGGTCGCGAAAAAAAGAAAAGGAAGAAGGAAGAGAATTTTTTTCAATGGATAGCGGCTGTGGTTTTCTTGACCGTTCTTCCAGGGTAAACTTTCAATGCTTCATCGAGACAAATCATCGCGTGTTTGAGATCGGTGAGATTCAGCACGTATGCAATACGCACTTCATCCATTCCTGCGTCTGGTGTGGAATAAAATCCGGTGGCGGGCGCGAGCATCACTGTTTCGCCGTTATGATTGAAGTTTTCTAAAAGCCATTGACAGAAAACATCGGCGTTGTCGATTGGTAAACGTGCAATGCAATAAAATGCGCCGCTGGGCTTCGGACAAAAAACACCGTCCATCGCATTCAGCGCTTCGATCACGAAATTCCTTCGCGCTGTATATTCTGTAGTGACAGCATCAAAGTAAGATTGTGGTGTTTCCAGAGCCGCTTCCGCACCAATCTGCCCGAATGTCGGCGGACTCAAACGTGCCTGCGCGAATTTCAACGCTGAGCTCATCACCTCTTTATTCTTCGAGATCATCGCGCCGATGCGTGCACCACATGCGCTGTAACGTTTCGAAATAGAATCGAGCAGCACCACGTTGTTTTCAATTCCGCTGAGATGCATCACCGAAACATACGATTTGCCATCGTAGCAGAATTCACGGTACACTTCATCCGACAAAAGAAAAAGATCATATTTCAGCACCAGCACTTTTAATGCTTCGAGCTCTTCGCGTGTGTAGAGATAACCCGTAGGATTTCCAGGGTTGCAGATCATGATACCTTTTGTTTTCGGTGTAATGATCTTTTCAAAGTCTGCAATGGGCGGAAGCGCAAACCCCGATTCAATGGAAGAACGGATTGGTTTTATCACAAGATCTGCCGCGCAGGAAAATCCGTTGTAGTTCGCGTAAAAAGGTTCCGGAATAATTATTTCATCACCCGCGTTGAAGCAGGTCATCATAGCAATTTCAATCGCTTCCGATCCGCCCGTTGTGATGAGAATATCTTCCATTTCCACCGGCATGTCGAACTTGCGATAATAAGCGGCAAGCTTTTTCCGGTACGATTCAATTCCGGCAGAATGGGAATATTCAATAATTTTTATGTCCGAATTTTTGATCGCGTTCAGCATCACTTCCGGCGTTTCAATATCCGGCTGGCCGATATTCAAATGATAAATTTTGCGGCCTTCTTTTTTTGCTTTTTCTGCGAAGGGAACAAGCTTACGGATAGGTGAGGAAGGCATGTTATCTGCCTTGTGCGATACTTTTGGCATGGGATTTTTCTAAGCCCTAAAGGTCGGAAAGAAAAAGGGAAAATGTACGAATTACGAGGTACGAATTACGATATAACCCGGAATTTGAATGACCGTTCACCATACTTTTTGTTTGTGTCCGGGCAATGTTATGCAAACAGGGTAAAAAAGCAATCCCTTCCAACAGAGATTTCATTGGAGGAATTCAATATTCAAAATTGGGAGGAATTTCAGAGCAGCTGAATTTTGATTAAAGCAGTTTAAAATCACCTATTCGAAAATCGGCAATCACAAAATGGCAATCCTTTTATTTTGGTTTCAGCACGACCGCTTTAAACGTCAACACCACCGGACCATTCGATGCATTCGATTTCAAAAGCACCGTTCTTTCCTGCCGGTCAATTGCACTTTTACTATCGTAGGTAACTTTCACAATTCCTTTTTGCCCTTTTGCAATTGGCTGTTTCGGAAAATCGACAGTAGTACAATGGCAGGTAACTTCAGCCTCAGTGATAATAAGCGGCTCATCACCAGTGTTTGTAAAAACATATTCATGCGAAACGATATCACCCTGGTGGATCATTCCAAAGTTATGCTTCACCGATTCAAACGACATCACAGCAGGAGCCGAAACCCTGAATGCAAACGCCGAAAGCATAAAACATAAAAATAAAAATCGTTTCATGACGATAAGATATGAAAAAACCGTTAGTCAGTAAACACTGTTTAAGCTGCCCACTGACTACTGACTACTGACTACTGACCACTGCCTACTGACCACTGCTGACTGCCTACAGCCCAGGGTTATTTCCCTCCTTCAGCAGGAGTAGCCGGCGCGGCCACAATTGTTCCTTTAAGATGCAGCACAATCTGACCATTGGCATTATTTGAAACAATGGTGATGGTTTTATCCTGCGCACCCATTTTGCCGGCGGAATTAAATTTCACTTTAATCACACCTGTTTTTCCGGGAGCGATGGGCTCTTTCGGATAATCAGGAACAGTGCAGCCACAAGTGACATTCGTTTCTGTGATCAGCAAAGGAGTTTTGCCACTGTTCTTAAATACAAACTCTTTCTCCACTACAGTTCCTTGCGTTACCGTGCCAAAATTCATCGTGTCTGTTTTAAAGGTCATTACTGGTGCCGACGGATCAACATTTGGTGTGACTTGTGCATTCATGTTTGTTGCTGAAAATGCTGCAGCAAAAACCGCGAGGAGTAAAATCTTTTTCATGTGAACTGTTTTTGGAGATTAATAAAGGTGAATTCACATGCTTCAAATACTACGCCATACTGCAGCACGATAACAACTATTTTTTCAGGCAATCATTTGTTTATTCCTCCGGAAGAATCGGAAGGCCGCAAAGATTTTCATTCAGGAAATGGGTGAGTGACAATTAATGAAGAATGTAAATGCCGTTCCTGTCAGAGAGCAAAAAAAGCTCTGTCTTTTCAGACAGAGCTTTTCCCATTTAGTTTTAACCAAATTAATTCCCGCCTGTGGCCGGTGTGCCGGCAGGAAGCACTGTGCCTTTGATTTTTACTTCAACGCTCGGAACAGACGCGTTAGAAATCACTGTTATTTTTTTGTCAAACATTCCCGGACGATTCATGGTATCGTATTTTACTTTGAAAGATGCTGTTCCTCCGGGAGGAATCGGATCTTTCGGAAAACCTTCCGGTAAAGTAGTACAACCGCATTGACCTTTAATGCTTGTAATGATCAGCGGTGTTTTACCGGTATTGGTAAATGTAAAAACACGAATCGCCTCTGCTCCGTAAACGATAGTTCCGAAATTGATCTCTGTTTCCACAAAAGTGATCACAGGAGCATTAGGATCCGGAGCTGCTACCGGTGCCTGTGCCGATAAACGCATGGAAGCGATCAGCAACAGCACAACAGTGAGAAGGTTTTTCATTGGTTGTATTAAGATTAATTATTTACAGGAGTTCCGCCATTTGCCGGTGTTGAACCAGGACCAGGGAAAGTTGTTTCCTGTGGTGGCGCTTCAACCGTTCCTTTAATGTGAAGGACTGCCGGAGTGTCTTTTCCCTGGAAAGTAACTGTAACCTGTTTTTCAAAAGGCCCGATACGATTGGTATCATAATGAACAGTGATCTCAATGGTCTGACCTGGTTTGATCGGCTCCTTTGAGTAAGTAGGAACTGTGCAACCGCATGAACCGTGCGCTTCTGTAATAACAAGCATTTCTTTGCTTGTATTGGTGAGGCGGAAAACACAATTCGGCTCGCCACCTTTTTTCATGGTGCCATAATCATAAGTCGTTTTGTCGAACTTATAACCCGGATCCGTGGTTGCAGGTTTGGTCGCTGTCGTAGTTGTGGTAGTTGCAGCGGGCTTATTAGCAGGTGCCGGTTTGGTAGCAGTGGTTGTCGTTGCAGGCTTGTTGGCAGGTGCCGGTTTTGTAGCGGGCGTTTGCGCATTTAAAGCTGCAAATCCAAAACAAAGGGCGGAGATCGTGAGTAGCTTTTTCATTGGAAAAAGAGTTTTGATAATTAGTGTTTAGGCTTTTCAGAAGGAACAGTAGCCGGCTGTGCTTTTACAGGAGTCGGTGTAGCAGCTGGCTTTTGAGCAGGTGGTGTTGTTGCCTGTGCGCCTGTTTTCGGAGCCGGAGCTGAAGTTCCAGGAGTATTTGCAGGAGCTTGTGTTGCAGGTGTTGTAGTTGCAGCTGCTTCAACATTTCCTTTCATGTGAAGAACGATCGTTTTGTCGGTATCGTAAGTCAAAGTGATCGTTTTGTCCTGCTGGCCCATTTTGCCTGCAGAATTGAACGTTACTTTAATAATGCCAGAACCATTTGGTTTGATCGGCTCTTTCGGATATTCAGGAACTGTACATCCGCATGATCCGACAGCATTGTTAATGATCAAAGGCTCTCTGCCCGTATTTTTGAATTTGAATTCACGTGTTACAACTTCACCTTGTTTAATAGTTCCGAAATTAAATTCGAGAACTTCAAAGGTCATTACCGGGCCGTTTTTTGTTTCAAGTCCGGAAGTAACAGGAGCTTGCGCCTTAGAAACGGTCATTGAACCGAGCACGAAAAGCGGAAGGAGGAGCAATTTTTTCATCGTAAAGTTTTTTTGTGATTAGGAATCTTGATTATTTCGTTTTTTAACAGCTAAAATCGTGCCACAGTAGAGCTTGTCTGAATTACCGGCTCGGCGAAAATTATTAGCTTTACAGCCCTTATAAATCAAGGGATTTATCGAAGATAAGCTATTGTATGGAAATCGCAAAAACCTTTGAATTTTCAGCTGCCGAGGAGCGCTGGTATGCCTTTTGGAACAACCAGGGCTTTTTTCGCTCGGTTCCGGACGACCGTGAGCCGTATACGATTGTAATTCCGCCTCCGAACGTTACCGGAGTGCTCCACATGGGGCATATGTTAAATAATACGATCCAGGATGTGCTCATCCGCCGTGCACGTATGCTGGGGAAAAACGCCTGCTGGGTGGCAGGTACCGATCATGCTTCTATAGCCACTGAGGCTAAGGTAGTTGCATTGCTAAAGGAAAAAGGAATTAACAAAAAGGACCTTTCCCGCGATGAATTTTTGAAATACGCCTGGGAATGGAAAGAAAAGTATGGCGGCATCATCCTCGAACAGCTTAAAAAGCTCGGCGCCTCCTGCGATTGGGAACGTACGCGTTTCACCATGGAAGAGGAATTGAGCGAATCCGTGATCGATGTTTTTATTGATCTGTACCAGAAAGGCCATATTTATCGCGGAACACGTATGGTGAACTGGGATGTCAGCGCGCTGACTGCCGTTTCCGACGAAGAGGTAATAATGAAGGAGGCAACTTCGAAGCTTTACTATTTACGTTATAAAAT
>JALYQL010000303.1 GCA_030855855.1 Bacteroidota bacterium
CTGGAGAGATCTTGCTGCGGCGCATAGCATCACTAAGATCGATTCTATCGTTGTTGGTCAGCCGGAATTTTTAAGCGGACTTGAAAAATCGCTGAAAGCCACAGACGTTGAAATTCTGAAAGCTTACATGAAATTTCATTTGGTCAGCACGTATGCTCCTTTTCTTTCGAAAGAGATCGACAATGAAAACTTTGATTTTTTCGGCAAAACACTTTCAGGGGCAAAGGCACAACGTGCAAGATGGAAACGTGTGCTGGATTCAGAAGAAGATGCCATGGGAATGGTGCTTGGAAAATTATTTGTTGCCGAATATTTCCCTGAAAAATCAAAACAGCGTTACGTGGAAATGGTGGAAACAATTCGGATAGTTTATGCTGAACGGATTAAAAAGCTGGATTGGATGAGCGACGAAACCAAAGCAAAATCGCTTGACAAGCTTGCAAAAATGTCGAAGAAGGTTGGTTATCCTGATAAATGGAAAGATTATTCTAAAATGCAGATCGGCACAAATTCATATTGCGAAAACATGATAAGTGCGCAGCGCTGGCATTTCGATGATATGATTTCCAAATACGGAAAGCCGGTTGACCGCACGGAATGGGATATGACACCGCAGACATACAACGCATATTACAATCCGTCAAACAACGAGATCGTTCTTCCTGCCGCAATTTTCACTATTCCGGGTTTTCCAGATTCGCTTGTGGACGATGCTGTAGTTTATGGTTACGCAGGAGCATCGACAATCGGTCACGAGATCACGCATGGCTTTGATGACGAAGGAAGAAATTTTGACGCTGCCGGAAACCTTGCAGGCTGGTGGACGTCTGAAGACTCCGCAAAATTTGAAGCGCGTTCTTTTATGATGGTGCGCCAGTTCAATGCATTCGAACCATTACCCGGGAAATTTATCAATGGAAAAGCTTCTCTCGGTGAAAACATTGCGGACTATGGCGGAATTCTTTTAGGTATTGACGCGTTCAAAAAAACGGAGCAATACAAAAAAGGCGAGCTGATTGCGGGTTATACACCAATGCAACGTTACTTCATGGGTTATGCATTAGGCTGGATGACGCACCAGCTCGACAAAGAGCTTGCAAAACGCCTGCTGACGGATGTACACGCTCCTGCTAAATGGCGTGTGAACGGACCTATGGCGAATTCGGTTGAGTTCTACGAGGCGTTCGGAGTGAAAGAAGGGAATAAAATGTGGAGAGCGGATTCTTTGCGGGTTAGCATCTGGTAGATCAGTTGACAGTATTTAAGAGGAGGAGCATAAGCATTTGTTTATGCTCCTTATTCTTTTACAAAAAAAATGAAGCCAGCGTCCAGGAGAAAACAAGAATAAATGTGCTGATCAATAAACGGGCATAGATTTTAATTTTACCATATTTTTCACGGAAGAAAATAAGTAAGCTGGCATCAACAATTGCAGCTATGCAGGTAGCTAATAAAACGATGCCGTGATTATAATTTTTCTGGATTAATGCAGGTGCGAACCAACCACAAATAAAAGCTGGCAATGAATTCAGGAAAGCTCCTGCGATCACAAAAAAAGTGCCGACAAGGAATCCACCAAATAATTCTTTGGGTTTTTCAGTTTGGTTTTTGATTAATGTGCGACATGCATAAACGAAAAGACAGATCATTCTTGCAGCTATCGAAGTCATGAAAAAAGCCAGGAAACAAAATATTGCAGTTGCTATTGCGGAAAGCATAATTACTTTTTAAAATGAATAGCGACACCGGTTTTTTGCGAAAAATTTCTTTTGTTTTTGCAGTAAAGCAAATCACAAAAAATTAAATCCCCGGCCTTACTTCCGCTTCTTTATGCAGGATCACCCAATTCAATCCAAGGCCTGCTGAAACGCGCAGCTCATTCAACGATAAAGTCGGGCCAATTGCAGGACGATAATTCCCCATCAGGTATTCCGCTTCAACGAAAAAATGAAAAACGCCTTGCCCGAAAAAATTCATGCCTACACGAGGCGCCCACACAGGATCAATATGCGCCGGCGCGGGATAATCTGTCCATGTAACTCCATCTCCTCTTGTCATTGTTACAGGATAAATCTGCTCTACAGAAATTCCTGTGGTCACTCCGATGAACGGATCAAACGTCATGCCTTTCAGAAAATGATAAGACGCGCCGACCTGCAACGAATGATTATGTTTTAGTCCGCCATTTATTTTGTTTTTATTCACAAAATAAAATGCATCACCACGGGTAGAAAAATGTTCTGTCCAGTAATATTCGATCGTACCATGCAGGTAAACATTTGTTCGCCCGCCCGAGATAGAAGTTGATTTATCTCCTGATGTTCCGGTAATGCTCCATGCCGGTGAAATGGTAAGCTGCGTCCTTAATAATCCCTGGAGATCATTCATCGCAAATGTGTTGTCTTCAGGTGTCGGCGCGGTTTGTGAAAACAATATGCTCACAGAAAAAATTGCGGCGGAAAGAAATATATACTTGCGCATGGGTTTGCGTATTTGCTGCGTTAGAAAATTATTGCTCAGTGTAATTTGGATTTTGTCCATCCGGATCAGGTGTCGATTTTCCCGCGCCTCCGCCTTTTCCATGATCACGCCACAGATCAGCAATACGAAAGTTCAGACTGCAGGTCAGGAATAAATGCCCGTCAAGCCCGGCATTATCTTCTATCTCCGCATGCAAAAATTTATCACCATTTGCAGCAGTACGTTCTTCAGCAAAAATATCTTTTCCGAGATGAATCATGTATTGACCCGAAAAAGAAAGATCCACACGATCGCTGAATGGAATATGCATTCCAAATCCCGTTTGTACCGCAGAGCTCCAGCGGCTGGCAGATGATGCGACCTGGTAAAATGGATTATTTCCCTGCACGCGC
Organism: Bacteroidota bacterium; assembly: GCA_030855855.1. Classification (GTDB taxonomy): domain Bacteria; phylum Bacteroidota; class Bacteroidia; order Palsa-965; family Palsa-965. Next base: position 2,874 of record JALYQL010000303.1, read on the forward strand.
GTGTAATCAAAACAATGTCCGGCAAGGAAATAGGGTTTCGGACGGTATTTTTTGAATGCCTTTTTAGTCGGAGCATAAAACATCACCGACCAGCCGATATGATAGTCCGTACGTGTGCCGGTCGATCCGTAATCAGACATTACATAATCTGCGAACCATTCCGAATTCATAAAATCATAAAAACGAATACGGAATTGTCCGCCCGCGCCCGTACCGATCCCGTTGCCGTCACCGGAGAAAAGACTTGCAGTGGAACGGACACCAAGCGAAAATTGTCCGCCAACATTTCTGTTGGGCTTGCGGTTTTGTGCCTGAACAGCAATTGCAGTCAGAATGCACATGAAAATAAGAAGACGTTTCATAATGTGGGGGCTGTAAGAAGTGTCTAAAATAAGGGAAAAGGATGTGCGGTCTACCTGCGCCGAAAATAGCTTCGGTAGACAGGTGTACGAATTTGGATGTACGATTTGAAAAGCGGATGTGCTATTGCTGCTGGTTAATTCAACTATAGAATAAGACGTTGAAAGCATAGTTTTGGTTGCTTCTGCGTAATTTCGTTTTATGTCGGAGCAATTTGAGAAAAAGCAAAAGGTTTACACGCAGCACCAGGCATTGGTAAAAGCGGAATCATGGTGCGCTTACCAGGAGCGTTGCCAGCAGGAAGTGCGTGATAAAATTTATTCCTGGGGATTACATTCGAATGAAGTAGAAAACGTAATTGCTGAATTGATCTCGAAAAATTTTCTGAATGAAGAACGTTTTGCAAAAGCATATGCAGGCGGGAAGTTCCGCATTAAGAAATGGGGAAGAGTAAAGATCCGCATAGAATTGAAACGCAGAAAGCTCAGCGACTATTGCATCAAAAAGGGATTGGCTGAGATTGATGAGGATGAATACCGCAAAACATTAAAGAAGATGGCGGAAGAAAAGATGCGGGCGACGAAAGAAAGGAATGTGATGAAGAAGAAATACAAAGTGATGAGCTTTCTGATTTCAAAAGGATATGAGAATGAATTGGTGAGGGAGATGGTGGGGGAGGAATAATTAATAATGTGCACATTCTTAATTCTTAATTTTTCACTTCAGCAATCCTGCTTCCTTCATCACCGTCAACGCCTGTTCAAGACATTTATGTGAATCGTAGATCGCTAATCTGCGCCTGCATTTTTTTCCGTTCGGGCCTGCGTAATGAATGATAAAAAAATCGTAGCCGAACATTCTTTTTTTATAATCAACGGCAACGATATCCGCGATCATGATCAATTTCGTTGAGGTAAATCCTGCAGTACGGATCATTCCGACCAACGTGAGCAGCAATAAAACGCTCAATGTAAATGTGACAACGTAATAATGTACGATAAGCGTCATCACAAGAAAAAAGCTGAGCACGAGGATGGCAGTGATGAGCAGCCCGATCGTCATATAATCCGGTTTCGATGTAGCCACGGGAAGCTTCTCCGGCAATTCACGTTTACCTATAATGAGCCGGTCGTTCAGCACATGACAATAATCTGCATCGGCCAGCACAAAATGCGCGTGGGTAGGTTCATTCATGGGACAAAAGTAGTCATGAGTTCGGAGTTTGGAGTTGGGAACGTAGTAATTATTTTCTCATTTGTAACTGTCATTTTGTTACGCATGAATTCGACCGGAATAATTACCTTCGCCAAATGATAACTACAGACCAGGTTAAAGCACTGCTGGATCGCAAGGACGCGTTGAGGAGGCATCTTTGACATTGATGGAAAATTGCGTAAGATAGAGGAAGAAACAGCCATCACACAAGTTCCCGGATTCTGGGACGATCCGAAAGCGGCGGAAAAGCTGCTTAAGGTGATCAAGAAAAGAAAAAACTGGACGGATTCATTTTTCGGGTTGGAATCGGCTATTGACGATCTCAGCGTGATGTATGATTTCTATAAAGCCGGAGAAGCTACCGAAGCTGATGTGGATTCGCAATTTGCGGAAACCGTTAAGCAGGCAGATGATCTTGAATTTAAAAATATGCTCAGCGGCAAAGACGATCATTTCAGCGCTGTGCTCACCATAAATTCAGGCGCCGGTGGCACAGAAAGCTGCGATTGGGCCGCGATGCTGATGCGCATGTACACGATGTGGGCGGATAAGCATGGCTTCACGATAAAAGAAGCCGATATCCAGGAAGGTGAAACGGCCGGAATAAAACAATGCACATTAGAAATTGAAGGCGATTACGCGTTCGGACATCTTAAAGGTGAGAACGGCGTGCATCGCCTCGTACGTATTTCTCCTTTCGATTCAAACGCGCGCAGGCATACCTCGTTCGCTTCCGTTTATGTGTATCCGCTGATCGATGATACAATTGAAATTGAAGTGAACCCGGCAGAATGTGAATGGGAAACTTTCCGTTCAGGTGGCGCGGGTGGACAAAACGTAAATAAAGTAGAGACTGCTGTACGTCTTTATCACAAACCTTCGGGTATCGTGATCAAGAACCAGGAGTCGCGTTCACAAATGATGAACCGTGAAAATGCGATGCGTCTTTTGAAATCGCAATTGTATGAAGCGGAATTGCGCAAGAAGATGGAAACGGTTCAGGCCATTCGCGGCAACATGAAAAAGATTGAATGGGGAAGCCAGATCCGGAATTATGTTTTGCATCCGTACAAGCTTGTGAAAGATCTGCGTACAGAATACGAAACATCAGATGCGCAAGGTGTGTTGGATGGAAATCTCGATGAGTTTATTAAAACGTACCTGATGGAATTTGGTCCGAGCTGGAATGTAAATTAAAAAGGGTACGAATTACGAATCAAATCGAATATACGAAGAGAACGAATATACGAAGGGCAATAGGAGAAATTCACTTATAAAGATTCGTATATTCGATTTGATTCGTAATTCGTACCCAATAGAATATGTC
>JALYQL010000079.1 GCA_030855855.1 Bacteroidota bacterium
GTGGAGAGCACGGGACTGCTGTTGGTATAGATCTGCGTCATTGCTCCGTCAAAAACAGTGAGCTGCAGTTGTACGTTTGTCAACGCATTAAGTCCGTTATTACGTACAACACCGCTGATGATATTCGGAGTGCGCTGAGAAACGGGCTCGGATGTATATTCTGTTGCATCAGCAGATAGTAATTGCGCATCATACATTAACAGCACCTGCACAAGAATATCATCCACGACCAAAAGGAATTTATCATTTGAAACGTTACGGAAACCGATATACACCGATTGACCGGAGTAGGCAGCAAGACTTACAACATGAGAAGTCCATGAAGCAGGTTCTGCCGCGGTTGAAAAAATCACCGTTGAACTTGTAAGCTGGTTTCCGATTACGCCTGTTCCGCCTGTAGGGGCAACAGTCATAATGCGGACTTCATACGATTCCGGATAAGACGGATCATACGTTTTTGCATTCCACGAAAGCTCCGTATTGGCTGTTATCGGTCCTATAACCGGCGTCCACATAAAATCATTTGCAGCACCAACCGGTGAATAATATGAATTGCTGAATGCGCAGCTGTCGACGACATTCTGGCCAAAATCTTCGCGGCGTTCCCATGCTTCATTTACATAGGAAACCTGCGCGTCAGGCGTGCGGTTGTCCACATTACGCAACAACATTCCGGGAGCCATAACGTAAGTTCCCACACCACCAGCTGTTGGCCCGGGAATGTTATCGAAGTCTTCGGAATAAAGGATTTGTGCGCTTAACTGGGAAGCACCAGTGATTAACAGCGAAAATGCAAATAAGATTTTTTTCATCGGGGAAGAAATTTTCATCGGCAAATATAAAATAATCAGAGGCTTAACTATTTCGCCTGATTTAAATATTTTCAACCAAAAGGGTAAAAACGCAGCTAAAAATCGGCGTAAAGCAGGTATTTCTCCCGGATAACCTTGAATTTCTGAAGAGCGGGGCGCCAGGATGCTTTGATCTGCTCCTCAGTTTGTCCGCCTACAATTTGTTGCTGCAAAGTTTTTGTTCCTGCGAGACGCACAAAAAAGGAATTGAAAAAGGCAGGCTGGTCGGGCATGTCTTTGTAGCTCGACATTAACCAATAGAGATACACTCCTTTGTAATCGCGCACATATAGCAATGCGAATTCATGCAGGTCGTGACCGTAACAAAGCTGCTTTTCGTAAGGAGGTTTTTTTGCGCCGGTGCGTGAGGAAGGAGTGAACTGGAAAGCGGCATTTTTGAGCTTCGGATGGCCTACCAATTGAAACGGAAGATCGGTTCCTCTTCCCACGCTCATTACTGTTCCTTCAAAAAGACAGAGCGAAGGATAAAGATAAACGGAAGCCATGTTCGGCAGATTTGGCGATGGCGGTACAGGTAGCTGGTACCAGTCGGAATGCGTGTAATTTTCGCAGGATACTATTTTTAAATCCGCCTGAATACTGTTGGCCAGCCATTTTTCTCCGTTCACCATCTGCGCATATTCACCAATCGTCATTCCATAAACAAGGGGAACCGGATGCGCTCCTACAAACGATTTATTCGCCATTTCCAAAACGGGGCCATCCACATAATAACCGTTTGGATTAGGCCGGTCGAGAATGATAAATGTTTTTTTGAGCTCGGCGCAGGCTTCCATCACATTACTCATTGTTGTGATATAGGTGTAACAGCGCACACCAACATCCTGCAGGTCATAAATTACAATATCAATTCCTTTAAGATCATTCGGCAATGGCTTTACATGATCGCCGTAAAGTGAAATTATGGGTAATCCTGTTTTTGCATCAACGGAATTTCCAACTTCTTCACCATTTGCTGCAACACCACGAAAGCCATGTTCGGGGCAGAATATTTTTTTGACATTTACTTTCAGCGCGATAAGACTATCCACCAGAGAAGTAGAATTGATCATGGAAGTCTGGTTAGCTACGATCGCTACCGTTTTTCCGGAAAGCCAGGGCAAATAAACGTCTGTTCTTTCGGCGCCGGTTTTGATATCTGCATCCGTTTTTTCCTCGTTCATTTTTGTGCGCACTATGATCTGCGAATTTCCGACGAGGGAAAACAGGAAGGCGAAAAGGATGGAAAGGGAGAGGGATTTCATTTGAGAGAGTGAAATTAACTAAAAAATTGATTACCAATTACCGGATTACCAATTACCAATTAAAAGAGGAAATTGGAAATCGGGAAATTGAGTTTAAGGGCAAGATTACTAATTACCAATGACAATTAGCAGGCCAATTATTTGGTGACGTGCTGGGTCTGCAAATGGGGTTCTCGCAGATGGCGCAGAGATCGCAGATGAGTTCGCAGATTCAATTATTGGGTGACGTGCTGTGTCTGCAAATGGCGTTCTCGCAGAAGGCGCAGAGATCGCAGATGAGTTCGCAGATACCGAATTGGTAATTGGTAATCCGGTAATTGGTAATTTTGCCCATGTCCCGCTTTTATTTTGAACGGTTGATTTCCGGGCGTATGCTTAACCAGGCAGATGCAGGCGGGCGTATGTCGCGGCCGATTGTGCGGGTGGCGGTGGGCGGTATTGCGGTAGGGCTTGCGGTGATGATCCTGACTTTATCGGTGATGAACGGGTTTCAGAAATCGATCCGCCAGAAAGTGATCGGGTTCGGATCGCATATCCAGATCATGGGATTTGATACGAACGAATCGTTTGAAACGGATTCCATGAACCGGAACCAGCCGAGCGTGGAAGAAGTTAAAAAGCTTCCCGGTATAAAACATGTACAGGTTTTCGGGTTGAAGCCGGGGATTATAAAATCGGGCGACCAGCTGCTTGGTGTGGTGCTGAAGGGTGTGGACAGGGATTTTGACTGGAGCTTTTTTAAGCAGAATTTAAAAGAAGGCGAAGTGTTTGATCTGCCTGATACGATTTCAAATAAGGTGATGGTTTCAAGATTCATCGCCGATAAGATGGGGCTGCAAGTGGGAAAGAAATTCAGGATGTATTTTCTGCGTGGGGCTGAAACTCGCCAGCGTGCATTTATGGTTTCAGGAATTTATGACACGGGTTTGACGGATGGTTTTGACGATCGTTTTTTGTTTTGCGACATCCGGCAGGTTCAGAAATTAAATGACTGGGATACGAATATGGTTGCGGGCTTTGAAGTGCTTGTGGATAATTACGAAGCGCTCGATAAGGCGACGGAGGAAGTGAATAATACCATTGACATTAACCTGAACGCGCAAAGCATAAAAGAATTAACGCCGCAGATATTTTCGTGGCTTGATGTGCTTGATGTGAATGCGCTGATCATTATTGTGCTGATGTTATTTGTAAGCATGATCAACATGATAAGCGCATTGATTATTTTAATTCTTGACCGCACAAATATGATCGGTATATTAAAAGCATTGGGCGCAGCGGATAAAAGTGTGATCCGCATTTTCCTGATACACGCTTCGAAGCTGATTCTTTTCGGGCTGCTGATCGGAAATGTGCTGGGATTGGGAATGTGTTTTCTGCAGGATGAATTCGGGTTTGTGCGCCTGGATGAACAATCGTACTACGTAAAAACAGTTCCGATCGCGATCAACTGGCTGAATGTGCTATGGCTGAACCTGGCGACGTTGGTTTTATGTCAATTAGCATTGCTGCTGCCGGCATTGATTGTAACACGCATTTCTCCTGTGAAGGCGATACGGTTTAGCTGATATTTTTTTGGAAAATTTTGTAAAAAGCAAAAGCGGTGCGCTAACCCCTCAACGCACCGCTTTTAAAATACTATGCCGAGCGGCATAAAGTGAAGTAAATGTAGGACGATGTTTTAGACTGCGACTTTGTTTTCGATGAACGGCAAGTTTTGCTTGATAGAATGCAAATTTTCAGCGTTTTACTTCACTTTTTGACTGTTTGCGCTGTGCCGGAC